>DASZVW010000815.1:0-6206 GCA_035546895.1 Polyangia bacterium | reverse complement strand
GCGCGCCGGTGCTGCAGGCCACGCAGCTCGCCGGCGGCGTCCCCACCACGCTCTCGTAGTAGCAGCCACAAGGAGCGGGCGGCGCGTAGAGCGACAGGTCGCCGCCGTCGGTCGAGCGGGTGACGGTCATCGCGCAGGTCGGCACGTCGCCGGCCGCGATGACGGCGGCGACCGGATCGAAGTCGGGCGCCGGGCTGACGGCGGTGTCGCTGAGCAGGCCCATCAGGTACATCCCGTTCGCGTCGGTGGTGGGCGCCAGGAAGTTGTTCTGCCGCCAGATCACGTAGTGCCCGTCGCGCACGTTCCGTTTATCCCGCGTCTGGGAGGTGGAGTCGGGGAAATAGCCGTAGTTCTGCTGAAAGGCGCGGAAGGCGAGCGCGGTGACCATGCCGCGGATCTGGTCGTAGACGCTGGTGTCCAGGATGCCGATGGTCTTCTCCGCCGCGGACGCCGGCGGCGCCTCGATGGCGCTCACGACCGCCGCGGACCCCGCCTCCGCCGTCCCCTGCCATTTCGAGGGCGGGACGTCGATGTACGCCGCCGTCATGATCAGCGTCGACTTGGTCGAGGGGCGGATGAACATGGACGTGGTGTCGTTCCAGGGCGTGACCTGATCGGCGTCGCCGAACCCGAAAACGAAATAGGCCTCCTCGGCGGTGATCCCCACCTGATCGCTGCCGGTGGCGGGGACGACGAAGACGCCGGGGCTGATGGGGCCGAGCGCGACGCTGATCGGCGCCGGCATCGGGGTCGTCGTACAGCTGCTGACGAAGATCGCCGAGCTGGCCAGATCGGGCGAGACGCCCGCTGGATCGATCGCGCAGGAGAGCGATGCCTGGGTGGGGTCCCACCCCGGATCGTCCGCTTGCGAGGGGACGTAGCTGGGATTCGTCGTGATCTTCTGGCCCGTGTACATCGCGCTGATATTGGTGCACGAGCCATTCAGGACATAGACCAGCGTCATCGGGTTGACCGTCGAGGCGCGCAGCTTGGTCCCCAGGTACTTGAGCAGCGGCTCGTCGGTGTCGGCCGCCATCACGTACACCGGGTTCGGCAACGAGCTACATGCGGGCGTCACCGCGCGGGCGCGGCCCCCGACGGCCAGCGCCACCAGCGCGCCGAAGACCCCCGCGATCGTCCACCTCATTCTCGCGCTCCGTCCGAGCATCGCTTGTAGGGCGAAAGGTATCGGGGATTGGCCGCTTCGGTCAAACGGCCAGCCCGCTAGCGCTTCCAGGCGCGCAGGATCTCGTCCACCCGCGCGTTGGCGGCGGCGTCGACGGCCTGGCGGGACTTGTCGGCGTCGAACCAGGCGACGGTCCGCTGGATCCCCTCGGCGAAGGGGATCTCGGCGTGCCAGCCGGGGACGAAGGACTTGATCTTGGTGTTGTCGAAGAGGGCGCACCAGCTCTTGTCGCCCAGCAGGCCGGCGCCGGTGTCGGGGTCGAGCTTGGCGATGAATTCGCTCGGCACGTGGACCAGGTTCGGCTCGGCGCCGGCGGCACGGCCCACCAGGCGCAGGATCTGGTCCCAGGTCAGCCACTCGTCTGACGTAACGTGGAAGGCGTGGCCGATGGCGCGCGGGTTGCCGCACAACCCGAGGAACGCGCGCGCGAAGTCGTCAGCGTGGGTCAGCGTCCACAGCGACGTCCCCTCGCCGTGGATGATGACCGGCAGGCCGCGGCGGACGCGGTCGATGATGGTGAAGTCGGACTTGCCGACCGCCACCGGGACGATGGTGTCGTAGGTGTGCGACGGGCGCACGACTGTCATCGGGAAGCCGCTGGCGCGGTGAGCGCGCATCAGCGCCTCCTCGCAGGCGATCTTGTTGCGCGAGTACTCCCAGTAGGGGTTGGCGAGCGGCGTCGACTCGGTGATCATCGGGTGCGCCGGCGGCTTCTGGTACGCCGAGGCCGAGCTGATGAAGATGTACTGGCCGGTGGTGGCGCTCTCCGGTCCGCCCGCGAACCAGGCCAGGTCGCGCTCGACGTCCGACGGCAAAAACGCGATCCAGTCGACCACCACGTCGTAACGCGCGCCGCGCAGCTCGGCCGGCGCCTTCCCCGAATGAATGTCGTGCTCGATGACCCGGACGCCGGCGGGGAGCGGGTGCTTGCGGCTCTTGCCGCGGTTGAGGAGGTGCAGCTCGTGCCCCCTCTCGACCACCAGCTTGCTGAGCGTCGAGCTGATGTTCCCGGTGCCGCCGATGAACAGGATCTTCATGGCCGGCAGTATATAGTCGACCGTCATGCCTTACGACCACAGCACCGTCGAGCCCAAGTGGCAGGCCCGCTGGCGCGACGCCGGCCTGCATCGAACAGATTATGTGGGACCCTCAAAGGGTCCCACGCCCCCCGCGATGGGCGCCGCCGAGCAAAGCTCGTCGGCTTCCCACGCGATCCCCCTCGTCCAGAAGCCGAAGTTCTACGCGCTCGACATGTTCCCCTACCCGTCGGGCGCCGGCCTCCACGTCGGCCACTGCGAGGGCTATACGGCAACCGATGTGATCACCCGCTGGAAGCGGATGCAGGGGTTCCGGGTGCTGCACCCCATGGGGTGGGACGCCTTCGGGCTGCCGGCCGAGAACTACGCCATCAAGCACGGCGTCCACCCGCGCATCACAACCGCGGCGGCCATCGCCAACTTCAAACGGCAGATCGACTCGGTCGGTTTCGCCTACGACTGGACGCGCGAGATCGACACCACCGATCCCGCGTACGTGAAGTGGACGCAGTGGATCTTCCTCCAGCTCTACGCGCGCGGCCTGGCCGATGAGGCGGTCGTCCCCATCAACTGGTGCCCCAACGACAAGACCGGCCTGGCCAACGAAGAGGTGACCCAGGGGCGCTGCGAGCGCTGCGGGACGCCGGTGGTCCGCAAGGACATGCGGCAGTGGATCCTGCGCATCACCCGCTACGCCGATCGGCTGCTCGCGGATCTCGACACGCTCGACTGGCCGGCCTCGACGGTGGCGATGCAGCGCAACTGGATCGGCCGCAGCGAGGGGGCCGAGGTGGTGTTCCAGAGCGCGGCGCCGGTGGCCGGCAAGGAGATCCGCGTCTTCACGACGAGGCCCGACACCCTCTACGGCGCCACGTACATGGTCCTCTCGCCCGAGCACGCGCTGGTCGACGCGCTGACCACCCCCGCCCAGCGCGCGGCGGTGACCGCGTACCAGGAGGAGGCGCGGCGCAAGAGCGACCTCGAGCGGACCGATCTGGCCAAAGACAAGACGGGCGTCTTCACCGGCGCCACGGCGACCAACCCGGTCACCGGCAAGCCGATCCCGATCTGGATCGCCGACTACGTGCTGGCGAGCTACGGCACCGGGGCCATCATGGCCGTCCCGGCGCACGACGAGCGCGACTTCGCCTTCGCCCAGAAGTTCGACCTCCCGATAGTGCAGGTGCTCAAGCCGAAGGACGGCAGCACGCCCGCGCCGGACGCCCCCTTCACCGACGAGGGCGTGAACGTCAACTCCGGCCCCCTCGACGGGCTGCCGACGCCCGAGGCCAAGCGGACCATCACCCGCGATCTGGAGGCGCGCGGCGTCGGCAAGGGAGCCGTCAGCTACCGGCTGCGCGACTGGGTCTTCTCGCGCCAGCGCTACTGGGGCGAGCCGATCCCGCTCGTCCATTGCCCGAAGGACGGCGTGGTCCCGGTGCCGGAGGCGCAGCTCCCGGTCACCCTCCCCGACGTCGAGCGCTACGCGCCGACCGGCACCGGCGAGTCGCCGCTGGCCGCCATCGAGAGCTGGGTCAACACCAGCTGCCCCAAGTGCGGCGGGCCGGCCAAGCGCGAGACCAACACCATGCCGCAGTGGGCGGGCTCGTGCTGGTACTACCTGCGCTACCTCGACCCGAAGAACGCCACGCGCGCGTGGGATCCAAAGGCCGACCAGGAGTGGATGTCGGTCGATCTCTACGTGGGCGGCGCCGAGCACAGCGTCCTGCACCTGCTCTACGCGCGCTTCTGGCACAAGGTCCTCTTCGACATGGGCCTGGTCCACACCAAGGAGCCGTTCCAGAAGCTGCGCCACCAGGGGACGGTGCTGTCGTACTCGTACCAGGACGGGATGGGCCGTTACCACGAGCTCGGCGAGGTCGAGATGAAGGGCGAGAAGCCCTTTCTCAAAGCGACCGGCGAGCCGCTGACGATGGCGGTCGAGAAGATGGCCAAGTCGAAGATGAACGGCGTCAACCCCGACGACGTGATCCGCGACTACGGCGCCGACGTGATGCGCCTCTACGAGATGTTCATGGGCGAGTTCGAGCTCCCCAAGCCGTGGGACCCGCGCGCCATCGAGGGGGTGAACCGCTTCCTCAAGCGCGTCTGGCGCTTCTGCGAGGAGTTCGACGCCGCCAAGGCGCCCGCCGGCGACCCCAACCTGCGCCTCCGCCACAAGACCATCAAGCGGGTCACTGCCGATCTCGAGCGGATGCAGTTCAACACCGCCATCGCCGGGCTCATGGAGTACGTCAACGAGCTGGGGAAGACCGGCGCCACGCGCGACGATCTGCTGACGCTGATCGCGCTCGTCGGCCCCTTCGCCCCGCACCTGGGCGACGAGTGCTGGGAGCGCCTCGGGCGAAAGGGCTTCCTGCTGGAGGCCGGCTGGCCGACCTACGACGACGCGCTCACCATCGACGAGCGCGTCACCGTGGGCGTCCAGGTCGACGGCAAGCTGCGCGGCAGCGTCGAGCTCGCGCGCGACGCCGCCGAGGACGACGCCCGCGCCGCCGCCCTCGCCCTCCCCAACGTCGCCAAGCACCTCGAGGGGCGCGCGGTGAAGAAGTTCATCTACAAGCCGGGGCGGATCATCGGCCTGGTCACCGGCCCCGCCTAGGCAGCGGCGCCGACCGCGACGGATTTTTGAGCGCGCGCGTCGGAATCCTGATGCAACCGGCGCCGCGCGCCTGGCCGCGGCAGGGCGGGCGCGAGGTACGCGCCTTGCAATCGGCTGGGCCATGACCCAGCTCCTAAAATGGACCCTCGCGGCGACCCTGCTGCTCGGCGCGACCGCCCTCTCCTGCTCGAACGCCGGCGACGACGGCGTCGCCAACGACCTCGAAGGCCGGCAGTGCAGCTGGCCGTCGAGCCTGAACGACGCCGACGGACGCACCGCCTGCCAGCCCGCGCGCGCCTTCGTGTCCTGCACCGATTCGACGGGGGCCGGCTGCGAGTGCCTCTCGGACCAGGTGAGCTGCGCTTGCCAGGCGGCCGGCGTCACCTGCCAGGACAAGTGCGCCGCCAACCAGTACGCGGTCGCCTGCGGCGGGGTCGGCCCGGGGGCGGTCCCCTCGCCGCCCGACGGCTGCACGTTCGCGGGCGCCAACCCGGGCGGCGTCGCCTACTACTGCTGCCCCTGCGGCTGACCGGCGCGGCTCAGAACGCGAGCGACAGCGTCGGGACCGGCGCCAGGGCGTGGAACGGGATCGCCGGCTCGACGGGCGGCAGGCCGAGGCCGCGGCGCAGGTCGTCGTTGTAGCCGTCGGTCGCCTCGGGGGCCAGCGCCAGGCCGGATATGCGCGCCACGACGTAGACGACCGCCGCCGTGGCCAGGGTGGAGATCGCCGCCCCCTGCTCGAAGTCCTGCACCGTGCGGTCGAACCCGGTCTCCTGCTGGTGGCTGAGGTGCAGCAGCCAGAGCGCCGCGCCGACGCCGGCGCCCGCCGCCCCGGTGCTGAGGATCGCCAGCGTGGTCGCCCGATCGGCGTCGTGCGCGTAGAAGGCGCCCACCCCGGCGACCGGCGACAGCGCCTCCAGCGTCACCGCCAGCGCGACGCTCTTCTTGCGGGCGGCGTAGCTCTGCTCGGCGGCCGCGGCGGCGGGCGGCGCCGTCTGGGCGCGCGCGCTCGACGCCAGCCCGACGAGGCACGCCAGCGTCACCAGGATCCGCACCCCGGCACCTTACACCGCGGCGGGGCGGCCGCTACCGCCGGGCGGTCGGCCCGCCGGCGATCTCGCCGCGGATCTCGCGCAGCTTGGCCATCAGCTTGCCGGCGTTGTCGCGCCCGATCCGCAGCAGGATCTTCTGCCCCGCCGGGCGGGCCTCCAGCGACGGGTCCTTGTAGACGTAGAGGGCGCTCGCCGAGGCGCCGCCGTCGGC
This sequence comes from Polyangia bacterium, assembly GCA_035546895.1. Classification (GTDB taxonomy): domain Bacteria; phylum Myxococcota_A; class Polyangia; order Fen-1088; family Fen-1088; genus JADGRB01. The sequence continues at coordinate 97 of DASZVW010000815.1, read as the reverse complement.
CGCCGCGAACCGCTGGACGGCGATCGGCTCCGAGATCTCGGGCGTCGCCAGCAGGATATCGATCACCTCGACGACGCGGTCGTTGAAGTACTTGCCG
>DASZVW010000814.1:0-4689 GCA_035546895.1 Polyangia bacterium | reverse complement strand
CGTCCCCCGCGCGGCGCGGCCGGGGCGTGCTAGTCAGAAGGGATGACCATCCCCGAGGGGCCGTCCGGCGATCTGGCGGCCCGCGATCTCGCCGCCTTCTGGCACCCCTGCAGCCAGATGCGCGACTACCGCGACTTCCCGCCGCTGGAGGTGGTCGGCGCGCGGGGCGCCCGGCTGCGGCTGGCCGACGGGCGCGAGATCCTGGACGCCATCTCCAGCTGGTGGTGCAAGGCGCTCGGCCACGGCCACCCGCGCCTGCTGGCGGCGCTACGCGAGCAGGCGGCGTCGTTCGAACACGTCATCACCGCCAACACCACCAGCGCGCCGCTGGTGCGCCTGTGCGAGCGGCTCCTGGCGGCCGCCAACGGCCTGCCGCCCGAGAGCTGGGGCCCGGCCGCGCCTGCCGGCCGCCGCCCCGGCCACTTCGGCAAGGTCTTCCTGGCCGACAACGGCTCGACCGCGGTGGAGATCGCGCTCAAGATGGCGCTGCAGGCGCAGGCGCAGCGGGGCGAGCCGCGGCGCACGCGCTTCGCCGCCTTCGAGAACGGGTACCACGGCGAGACAGTGGGGGCGCTCTCGGTCGGCGATCTCGATCTCTACGCCTCGCCGTACCGGCCGCTCTACTTTCCGGTCGAGCGAATCCGGGCGCTGCCGTACCGCAGTGGTCCGGACGATCCGCGCTGGATGGACGCCGGCGACGCCTGGCCGGCGATCGCGCGCGCGCTCGACGCCCAGGCCGACACGCTGGCCGCGGTGATCTACGAGCCGGTGCTGCAGGCCGCTTGCGGGATGCGCTTCTACAGCCCCGACCTCCTGCGCCGGCTGCGCGCCTGGGCCGACGCCCGCGGCGTCTACTTGATCGCCGACGAGATCGCCGCCGGGATGGGGCGCCTCGGCGCCATCCTGGCCTCGCACCTGGCGGGCCCCGAGGCGCTCCCCGACTTCGCCGCGCTCTCCAAGGGGCTGACCGGTGGCGTGCTGCCGCTGTCGGCGGTGCTGACCACCGACGCCGTCTACGACCTCTTCGACGCCGACTACGCGACCGGCCGCGCGTTCCTGCACTCGAACACGTACACGGGCAACGCGCTGGGCGTCGCGGTGGCCAACGCCGCGCTCGACGTCTTCGCGACCGACGGCATCCTCGCCCGCGTGGCGGCGCTGGCGCCCCGCCTCCGCGCCGCGCTCGAGTCGGTGGCGGCCGCCCGCCCGGCGCTGCGCAACCTGCGCGCCTGCGGCATGGTCGCCGCCGTCGACGTCCGCGAGCCCGACGGCCGCCCGCGCGATCCGCGCCGCCGCACCGGGTACGCCATCTACCGCGAGGCCGTCCGGCGCGGCGCCCTCCTGCGCCCGATCGGCGACACCATGTACCTCTACCCCCCGCTCACCGCCACCGAGCCCGAGATCGCCGAGATGGCCGCCATCCTCGCCGCCAGCGTCGACACCGTCCTCGGATAGCCCAATTCAAGGAGGTCCTTTTCGATCGCGTGAGCGACGACGGGCTCAGCCCGGCGGTGCTCGTCGCGGGGGATTTAAAGGACCCTCCCAGGGTCCTTTTCTTAAAAGTTCGCGGCGGTGACGAAGTAGAGCTGGTCGCCGCCGCCGGACTGGAAGCCGCGCGCGTAGCCGAGCTGGATCTGGGTGTCGATGTAATAGAAGAGCTCGAACTCCAGGTGCAGCTCGACGCCGGCGTCGGTCTTGAGGTTGCCGGCCTGGAACCGGCCCTGGAAGGCGCTGCCGGCGTCGAAGAAGCCGGTCCCCCAGATGCGGCGCAGGTAGAGGGGGAAGGTCTGGTAGCCGTGCTCGATCCAGACCAGCGGGGCGCGGTACTCGGCGGAGCCGACCAGGAAGCTGTCGCCGGAGACGACGTTGACTGGGTAGCCGCGCAGGAAGGCGAACTGCTGCTGGATGAGCAGCACGTCGCGCAGGACGTCCTGGTAGCCGTAGCCGCCCAGCGCCCAGAACTCGCGCTTGTCGCCGATCGAGAAGCCGCCCTGGGTGATGAGCGCCAGCGCGTGCAGGCGCGCCCAGGGCGGGGTGAAGTACTCGGTCCACGACCAGTCGACCTCGGTCCCGGTGAACCGCCCGCCCAGCGTCGGGTTCCAGTAGCGGAGGTTGAGCGCCAGGCTGCGTCCCTCTTGCGCGCTCACCGAGTAAGCCCAGGCGTGCGCGTCGGAGAAGCTCCAGGAGAGCTTCAGGTCGGCGTAGGGGCCGACCTCCGGCTTGACGGTGATCCCGCCCGTCGGGTCGCCGACCGGGATGGGGCTCACCGGGCCGTAGGCGGAGTAGTCGTAGGCCAGCGTCAGGTTGGCGGAGGCGTCGGCGGTGCGCAGCACCGGGAGCTGCGCCGAGGCGGTCAGGCTCTCGGTGCGCTGGGTGTAGTCGAGGTTGCGGCCGTCGACGATGAGGCCGGTGGTGACCAGGTCGACCTTGGTGAGCGTGAGCCCGAGGATGGGCCAGAAGCGGTAGTTGGCGTAGGCCACCTGGGCCGAGGGGCTGCCGCCGCTCGGGAACAGCAGGTTGAAGTTGAAGGCGTGCAGGCCGGCGGGATCGCCGACGCTGGTCTGCACCTGGAACGTCTGGCCGAGGCCCAGCGGGTCGCCCGGCAGGCTGAGCGTCCACTGCCGCGGGTACATGTACTTCCAGGGGACGTAGGAGGTGACCCGCTCGGGGAAGGGGACCGCCGCGGCGTCGGCGGGCGAGGCGTCGGGCGAGTCGGTCTCGGCGTCCGGATCGCGCGGGCTGTCGAGCCGGGCGTTGGCGTACGGCTTGGCGGGGACGAAGCTGGCCGGATCGAACGGCATCGTCCAGAGGTCGAACCCGTCGGAGGTGAACCCGGTGTAGACCAGGCGCCGCCCGTCCGGCGAGACCACCGGCTGGAAGGCGCCCGAGAGCACGTTGGTCACCTGCCAGAGCTGCTTGGTGGCGAGCTCGTAGGCGTAGATGTCGTTGATGCCGCTGCGGTCGGAGGAGAACAGCAGGTAGCGGCCGTCGGGGGTGAAGCGGGGATCGATGTCCATCGGCCGGTCGACGGAGATGGCCCGGTCGGTGGCGGTGGCGAGGTCGTAAAGGTGGATATCGCGGTAGCCGCCCGGCTTCCAGCGCGAGTAGGCGATGAGGCGGCCGTCGGGCGAGAACGCCGGCGTGAAGGCGAACCCCGGCGCCCCCGGCATGAGGACGCGCGGCGTCCCCCCCTCGATGGGGACCAGCGCCAGCTCCCGGCTGCCGGTCCCCACCAGCACGCAGGCGATCTGCTTGCCGTCGGGCGAGACGTCGGGCTCGTGCGCGCGGGCGCCGTTGGTGAGCTGCCGGATGGCGCCGGTGGCCACGTCCAGCCGGTAGAGGTCGTTCCAGGCCAGGTCGGAGTTGGTCAGGATCCGCAGCGGCAGCGAGAGGAAGTTCGTGCGCTGGAAGATGAGCGCCTGCCCGTCGGGCGTGGGGGCCGCCGGGCCGCCCCCCTGCATGTCGGCGATGAGGTGGCGCGCGCCGGTGGCGGGAGCGAGCCGGACGTACGCGGGCGACTGGTCGGTGTTGCTGCGGTGGTAGGAGAGCGTGCCGCCGGGGAAGAAGCGCGCGCCCGGCCCCTCGCTGCGCGGCGAGGGGGCGTCCCAGGTGAGGCGGGTGGCGGTGGTGAGCGGCCGCCGCTCGGCCTCCTCGGCCTCCAGCGTGTAGCGGTGGGCGAGCGAGCGCGCCCAGGCGTCGACCAGGCCGGCGCCGAACACGCCGACGTAGCCGCGCCCCACCGCGTCGATGGCCGTCCGGTTGAGCCCGCCCGGGATGCAGGTGTCGGCGTAGCGGTGCGAGATCTCCCGGATCTTGTGGGGGCCGTAGCGGTCCTCGAGGTAGCGGAGCAGGCTCGAGCCGTAGAGGTAGGCGGCCGTCCCCTGCGGGTAGGCCTTGGGGATGGAGGAGATCTGGTCGAAGCTGAAGAGGCGCCCCTCGAGGAAGGGGACCCGCAGGTGCATGTCGTAGAAGCTGCTGCGCAGCCGACCGGCGGTCGTCTGGCGCGACTCCATCAGCACCGCCATCCCTTCGATGAACCAGGTCGGCTCCGCCAGGTTGGGGGCGAAGGTGCGGCCGAGCAGCGTGTTCACCGCCAGCGCGCAGGGGCTGAGCATGGTGTCGAGGTGCACGACGTGGGTGAACTCGTGCGTGATGAGCAGCTTCACGTAGTCGTCGAAGTCGTTCAGCTCGTCGAGCGAGTCGGGCGGGACGCCGAAGGCGTTGATGAAGGTGTAGGGGATCGAGCTGGCCGAGCCGTTGGCCTCGTCGGAGACGTCGCTGAGGATGACGGTCGTGCGCCAGCCCGGCTTCCAGTCGAGGTAGCGGGTGTTGAGCCGGTAGGCGCGCTCGGCGAAGTGGGCCACCCGCTCGGCGAAGGCCGCCTCCTCGCCGTAGAAGTGGATGTCGAAGTGGGGCGTCTGCAGCGTGAACCAGCGGCCGCGCGGCAGCGGCGCGGCCGGCGGCGCCTCGCCGGGCTCGTCGACGGCGTCGGCGCGCGCGGTGCCCGCCGCGCCCGCGAGCGCGATCGCCAACGCCAGGACGAAGCTGGCCCCGGCGCGTCTCCGCATCGGGCGCGATTGTAGCCGTCCCGGGCCCGGCGACGAAGCTGTGCTGGCGAACGGTCGTGATCGTGGTTAAGTTTGCGCGCTCACGGAAAAAGGAGAGACCACCATGAAGCGATCGGCGACT
>DASZVW010000813.1:0-2085 GCA_035546895.1 Polyangia bacterium | reverse complement strand
GATCATCTTCCGCGGCCCGCTGGAGGTCGCACAGCTCCGCGGCGCGCTCCCCAAGGCGGCGATCGCCGCGCAGCTCGACCGCGTCGCCTAGCGGACGGCGGCGAGGCACTCGACCACCAGCGTGGCGCTGGTGGCGCAGGGGGTCGGCCGGTGGTCGTCGCTCACCGTGACGGTCAGCGTCTGCCGCCCGGCCGCCGCACAGGTGAAGGCGGTGGCGGGCGCCGTCGGCGCCTGGAAGGCGGCGGGCGGCGACCAGGCGTAGCTGAGCCGGTCGCCCGGATCGGGATCGGTCGCTGTGGCCGTCACCGCGACGCTGCCGCCGACGGAGGTCACGACGGGCGCCGCCGCCGACCAGGTGATGCTGGGGCAGTTGTCGCCGGGGGCGAAGGCGGTGGCGATCTCGACCTGCCCATGGGGGCCTTCGCCGCCACATCCAAGAAGGAGAGACAGCCCGGCGACGGTGAGCGCGCGCGTGAGGAGATCGGTCATTCCAATGGACCGGGCGTCGCAAGGATCGCGCCACGGCGGGATGGCGGGCGGGCGCCAGCTCGGCGGCCCGGCGGGGCGCGAGGTCACCGATTGCCGGAAGGGACCCGTCGAGATCCGGTCGCTCGCCGATGTGGCCGAGTCGTCACCGACCGCGGGCGCCGGTTTGGCGATGATGCGCGGCGGAGATGGGCTCGCGCCGCCGCTTCCTCGAGCTCGCGCTCCTGTTCGGCGCCGGCCCGGCGCTGCTGGCGCTGGGACCCCGCTGGGTGGTCAGCCTGGGGATCCTGGCGATCGGCGTCTTTTGTACGGTCGTGCTGGCGCGCGATCCGACCTTCCCGCGCGCCGACCTGGTCGGCCTGGCGGGCGCGCGGCGCGGGCTCGGGCCGGTGCTCGCGCGGACCTTGCCGCTCGGCGCGGCGCTGATCGTCGGGGTGGCGGCGCTCTCCTCGGGGCCGCTCCTGCCGCGGGCGCACCCGCTCCGCTGGGGCTCGATCATGGTCCTCTACCCGCTGTCGGCGGGCGCGCAGGAGATCGCCTGCCGGACCTACTTCTTCCACCGATACGGCGGGCTGTTCCGGCGGCGCGCCACGCGGGTCGCGGCCAGCGCGCTCTGCTTCGGCTGGGCCCACGTGGCGGTGAACGACCTGCGGGCGGTGGTGCTGGCGACCGCCGCCGGGCTGGTGTTCGCGGCCACCTACGAGCGCTGGCGCTCGACGCTGCTCGTGAGCGTGGAGCACGCGCTCTACGGCGACCTGGCCTTCACCGCCGGCCTGGGGAGCCTGTTTTATTCGAGCGCCCGCTGGGTGACCTGGCGTTGAGCCGGCGGCGCTAGTCGGACCAGGTGGCGACCGCGCGCGGGGCGAGCACGGCGGGACCGACGACGACGCGCCGGGGGCCGGCCCAGAAGACGCGATCGCCGGTCGACACGGCGGGGAGCGTCCAGGGGAGCGGCTCCGGCCCGGCGTCGAGATCGGGCACCACCACCAGGCGCGCCTGGCCGCGGCTCCGCTCGATCCAGGCGATGGCGCTGCCATCCTGCCGCCACGTCGGCGGCGCGATCACGAACACCTCGTCGTCGGCGGCGCGCACGCGCCGGCCGTCGATCACCACCCCGCCGCGCGCGACCTCGACGACGTGCCGGCCGCACGGCGAGACGACCGGTGGCAGTACCTGCGGCCGCCGCGCGAGCTGCCGGCGCCCCTGCCGCTGCGGCGGGCCGCCACCGGCCGCGCGCGCGGTCACCTTCCCGTGCGCCCGCGCCTTCGAGGGAGAGAGCAGGGCGGCCGCGACCGCCAGCCACAACGTGCCTCGGGTGCGCTTCATGTCTCCATGACGCCCGAGGCGCGCGGCGGCGGCAAATTTTCCGGCGCTGTGGGGAAAGCGCCTACGTGCGGCGCGCGGCCTCAGCGGGTCCGCGCCATCTGGCCGCGCACGCGCCGCTCGGCCTTGCGCTCGGCGAAGTTGAACGCGTGCAGCCCGTCGCTCCCCAGCACGCCGGCCAGCGCCGCCCGCCGCGCCGCCTCGGCCTCCTCGGCCGGCGCCCCCGGCGCCTCGAGCGCGCGGGCGTACTGCTCCTCGATCGCGCGGATGGCGGCG
>DASZVW010000812.1:0-14645 GCA_035546895.1 Polyangia bacterium | reverse complement strand
CTCGTTCGCGCGCGCGCTCGAGGCCCAGGGGTTCACCGCCGACGTGCGCGCCGCCGCCGGCCTGGCCCCCGGCGCCCTCGGCCGCTACGACCTGGTGGCGCTGGCCGACGTGCCGCGCGCCGCCTTCTCCGCCGGGGCGCTCGCCGCGCTGGAGGCGTTCGTCCGCGACGGCGGCGGGCTGCTGGTCGGCGGCGGGACCCAGAGCTTCGGCCCCGGCGGCTACCTGGGGACGCCGCTGGCGGCGATGCTGCCGCTGCGCCTCGACGTCCCCGACCGCCAGGAGGAGGCCTCGCTGGCGCTGGCGCTGGTGATCGACAAGTCGGGCTCCATGGCCGGCGAGAAGCTCGACCTCACCAAGCAGGCGGCCCGCGCCACCGCCGGGGCGCTGCCGCCGTCCGACCAGATCGCGGTCATCGTCTTCGACAGCCAGGCCAAGCCGGTCGTCGAGCTGCAGCGCGCGGCCAACCGCCAGCGCATCGCCACCGACATCGGCCGCATCGCCGCCAGCGGCGGCACCAACATCCTGGCCGGCCTGCGCGAGGCGGTCGACGAGCTCCTGCCGGCGCGCGCCCGCCGCAAACACGTCATCCTCCTCTCCGACGGCCAGTCCCCCTACGACGAGATCCCCGACCTGGTCGACGCCGCCACCGCCGCGCGCATCACCGTCTCCGCCATCGGCGTCGGCGACGGCGCCGACCAGACGATGCTCAAGACGATCGCCGAGCGCGGCGGCGGCCGGTTCTACCAGACCCGCGATCCGGCCAGCATCCCGCGCATCTTCTCGCGCGAGACCTCGGCGCTCGACGACCAGCTCATCGTCGAGCGCCCGACCGCCGTCCACGTCGCCAAGCGGGCGGCGGCACTCCTGGGCGTCGACCTCGCGCAGGCGCCGCCGCTGGGCGGCTACGTCGTCACCCGCCCGCGCCCCGAGGGCGAGGTCCTGCTGGCCGCCGCCGACGGCGCGCCGCTGCTGGCGCGCTGGCAGCTCGGCCTCGGCCAGGTGACCGCCTGGACCAGCGACCTCGGCGCCCGCTGGGGGGCCGCCTGGGCCCGCTGGGCCCCGTTCGACAAGCTGTGGGCGCAGATCGCGCGCGCCACCATGCGCCGGGGCGCCGCGCGCCACTTCCCGCTCCGCAGCGCCCGTCACGGCGATCGCGTCGAGCTGGCCGTCGACGCCGTCGGCGACGACGACCGGTTCTTGAGCGGGCTCGACGGCCGGGTCGCGATCACCGCCGTGGCCGCCGATGGCCGCCCCGCCGAGGTCCGGACATTGTCGCTCCCCGAGACCGCCCCCGGCCGCTACGAGACCAGCTTCCGCCCCGACGTCGAGACCGGGACGCTCCTCTTCAACGCAACCTTCACCACCGCCGGCGCCCCCGCCGCCGACGCCACCGGCCGCCTGGCCCTCCCCTTCGCCCCCGAGCTGCTCCCCCACCCGCCGTCGTCCCGCGAAGGCGCGGCCGAGCTGGCTGCGGCGGCCACCGCCAGCGGCGGCCGCGTGGTCCGCGACGCCCGCGAGGCCCTCGACCCGGCCGGCGACCGCCGCGAAACCCGCCACCCCCTGCGGCTCCCCGTCCTGCTGGCAACCTTGGCCCTGTTCGTGGCCGACGTGGCCCTCCGCCGCCTTCGCCTCCCGGAGCCAGCGGCAAGGCATTGACTCCCGACGGTAATTTTGGCATGAAGCCCCACACGCTTTCGGGGCGTGGCGCAGTCTGGTAGCGCGTTCGGTTCGGGACCGAAAGGTCGGAGGTTCAAATCCTCTCGCCCCGACAACTTAAACCCGCGAGAATCCTTTCCAGTCCTTCCGCGGCGGGTCGCCGGTGCATGGGCGATCGGGCGGGTGGGTACCAAATGGGTAACAAACGGAGCCGCGATGCGCAGCGGTGCGCGTGGTTCGGCGGGTAGAGGCGGCTCCGGAGCGCCACCCGCCGCGAGCCGGCTCTGCTGCTCGCCGGCCGCCTCGGAGGGCCGGCCGCCGTCGCTTAGGTCCGCCGGCTCCGCGCCGAAGCTGAGGCGGTCGATCTGCGTCTTCAGGTACGTCGTCTGGAGGTGCCCGTAGACCTCTGTGGTGATGCGCGGGTCCTGGTGCCGCATGATCCGCTGTACTGCCGCCAGGTCCGCGCCCTTCATGAGCAGCAGCGACGCCGTCGAGTGGCGCAGGTGGTGGAAACGGATGTTGCGAACCTGCCCGACCGGGAACAGCCGGAAGTCGCACTTCGGACAGTCGCGCGGGTTGGCGTCCGGCGCCGGCTCGTGGTGCCCGCAGCCCTGGCGCCGACACTTGTGAACCCAACCCGTGACCAGGCCTGCCCGCCTCATCGCCCGCCGGAGTACGTGCTCGAGAGCGGTGTGCTTCGGCAGCATCGTCCCGTCGTCGTTCGGGAAGACCAACTCGGAGGGCGAGGCAGTGATGGCCCTCTTGAGGTACGGCACCAGCTCGTCGTTGATCGGCACCGCCTCGACGCGTCCTCCCTTGGGGATGTCGCGATCGTGCGATCGGCTGACCATGATGATGCCGGCGTCGAAGTCGACGTCGCGCTTCTGAAGCGCGAACAACTCGCCCTTGCGCATGCCGGTGTACAGCGCCGTGGCGAAGAGCGGCTTCCACTTCGGCTTGAGTGCCGCGATCAGTGGCTGCACCTCCTGGGGCCGCAGGTAGTCCGGCAGCCGCTTCACCACCTTGCGCTTTGGCACGTCGGCCACGGGATTGGGCCGCGGGAACTTCTCCATCCGCCGCGCCATCGTGAAGGCCCGACTCAGGTAGCCGCGGAGGTGGTTCACGCTGCGCGCGCTCAGGCCGTCTTCCTTCCCGGCGAGGAAGAGATCGACCTTGCCCGGCGTCACGTCCGTCAGCCGCACCTTGCCGAGCGGCGACCCGATGATGTGCTTCCGAATGCTGGAAGCGCCGGTGTCCGAGGCCGAGCGGTGGAGGAACGTATCGATCCACCACGTCATGAGCTCATCGACCGTCCCGCCGCCGTCGGCCAGCTCCGTCGGGTCGATCCCCTTCCGCTGCCGGTCGTACTGCGCTTCCAGCTCCGCGGCCAGACCTTTGGCTTCTGTCTTGGTCCTCGCTTTCGACGCCTTCGCGACCCAGCGCCCCAGTGGGTCCTGGACCTTCAGGTACCAGGTCCGGCGCTTCAAAAACACCGACGCCACGGCTACATCCCCTCCCCTCTGCCGTCGAAGCCGTGGCCGCTCCGGGCTCGCACGATGATGAGCATCGCTCTGTGCCCCCGACAGTCAACCGTTCTTTCCCGACGGAGACGCCCGGAGCGGCAGCACCTTCGACGGCCGCATATCCCCGTGGGCAAACGCGCGCACCGTTTCCGGGTCGAACCGAATCAATCCCCCCACCCGCAGGTACGGCAGCATGCCTTCCTCAACCTTCTGATACACCCATGAGCGGCTCACCTTCAGGTAGCGAGCAACCCCGTTCGCGTCCCAGAGTTCGTCACGTGCATTGGCGGTAGCGTCCTTGACATTCGTCATCGCGGCCCTCCTGCGATCCGAAAGGCCAGGTGGAACACTAGTGTGACTCCCGAGGGCCGAAACCAATCTCGAGTAACTGCCCGAGTCGTTGCGATATCTCAAGCGTCCCTAGACATTCCGTCGATGTCCGATGGTGGCGGCAAGGATAACTGCTCCAGAACGCGCACGGAAATCGACGCAGTGCCGCAGATGCGAGCGAACGCAGCGTTCGCCGCGGGACCATTTATGACCCGCGCCAACACAGTTGGAGAAACAGCGCCTGCACGATTCGGCACCAGCACGATCACATGATTCTCCGCCACCACACCGCCGTGTCTTCGTACAAAAGATCTTGGCAGCGCAGCTGCGACCAGTCTGCGTATCTGACTGCGGGATGATGTTCTTTGAACGAGCACACAGGCGCGCCGGACAACATAAGGTGCAGCTACGGGCACGGAGACAAACCCACGGCCGTTTGCCTTCGTCGCTGATCGGCCGCGCTCAAAGTCGAAGCGACCGTCTGGCGTGATGCACTTTGCCCAGAGCAAGGGAACGCGACCGTCTGCATTTCGCCGAAAGAGTCTTTCCCCTTGGCGGTTCGCGACCAAATACCCGACCATCCCTTTGTACCCATAGTCGACCAAGCGGACCGCAGGCTGTTCGGGCTTGTCTCCCGGCAGAACCCAGGGGCCACCACTCGCACTAAGATCAACATAGCCCCGCGGAATGAATTCACCATGCGCGCGTACCACGCCGCTGGACGTCCTGGACGGAGAGCCGTGGTCCGGGACTCCAGTCACATGCCTGCGGCGCAATACAAGAAAGCAGGCATCCTGGATCACATCGAGAAAGACGTCCGTTCGCTTCTCGACAACGTCGATGGCGACGACGTCAGCCACCTCCAGGATCCGCCGCCGAAACGTGGAGAACTCCGGACCACTCAAGAACGAAGCGGGCAAGACGTACCCAAGTAAGCCTCCCGGAGCAAGGTTACAGAGCGCACGCCACACGAACATCGAATAAAGATTCAGCCTTCCAGACGCGATGTCGCGAAACTGCCCAACCCACTTGAGCTGCTTTGACTGGTTGAGACGCAGGTAAGGCGGATTTCCAACCTCGTGATCAATAGGATCATCCTTCGCCACGAGGCTATCCCCGACCTTTACCAGCTCGAGGCCACTCACCCCGGCCCGATGAAAGCCGCACTCTCGAACCAGCATTCGGCGTACAAGAGCATTCGCCAGACGAGCCAACCCTCGGTCAATTTCCCTGCCGACGAGTCGGCCTCTCAACTGACGGATTATTCCGGTCTCAGACATCCCGCGGTCTGCCCATTCCCGAACCATCAGACGCGCGACCGGCACAAGGAATGCCGCGCCTCCAGCTGCCGGATCTCGAATGCGTACCGCCGAAAGGTCGACACCGCTGCTGCGGAGTCGCTCAAGCAGATGGTCAACCAAGTGGGGTGGCGTAAAGTAGACGCCGAGTTCCTTGCGCTTCCGCGGCGACATCAGGACCGCGTACACACTAGCGATCGCATGGTCCGCCCAGGGTGGCTCGAGTTGGGCAAGCAGCTCTTGCACCGGCCGCGGCCCACCGCCCCGAACGAGGCGGAGGCACTCCGAGAGTGGAGGCGCACGACGACGTTTGTAATAGGCGACGACCGAATCCAGCACCCTCAAGTTGCGTGCGACGATGGTACGAAGGGCAGCTCGCTGCTCTTCGTCTTCTGTCTGGATGCGTGGGGCGCTTAGGGCCTCGCGCCGAAGAACCACCGCGGACGACCGTACCGACACCCGGCCCGGCGCTTCGTCAGCTTCAGTTCGCCGCCTCACAGCACTATTTCCCTTGCTACAGCGACCACCGCCCTCACAACACCAGCTATCACGTAGGCCACCTGGCCATCCGCAAGAATGCCCAGTTCCATTGAATTCCGCCCATAGCTCAGTAGGTTTGCACTCCCGACATACGCGACCGTCGAATCTCCGAGTACCACCTTGGCGTGGAACGTCTCGTATCCCCCGTCTGGTGCCGCCAGTGAATAGGCAGACACTCGAACGCCAGCCGAGCCGATCTCTATCCGCCGCGCTTCTAGAGTCGCCCGGCACCCGGGCTCGGCTCTTACCACAAGGTGACGAACACGAGCCCGGGTCCGTCGAAACAGACCGAGAGCCCAGTCGAGGCCGTCGGGGTTTAGGAAAGGCGTCATCACAGTTAGCGCTGTTGCCGCAGTGTCAGCGACCTTGTCGAATGCTTCTCTCGTCGGGACGAGTGCTGCACGCCTCAGGCCGACTGAGCCAAGAGCACGCTCTAGCGCGCTCGGAGCAGGGGGCATTGTAACGACTGCCACTGCGTTCGCCTCCGACGGGAACGCGCGCCGCATCGCCGCGGCACCCGACAGAAATGCGTCCAGATCTGCGGGAAGCGTACCGGCGCCCGCCGTGCGCCACACATTCCCAGACCTTATCAGCCATCCGCGGCGTTCGAAGTCAGCGGTAACTGCCGCTGCAGCTCCGGGCCGCACTGCCGCAAGTGAAGGAAAGTCCGTCGCGAAGACGTCCGGATTTGCTGAGATCCAGCGCGCGAGAAGAGCGGCCACTCCGCAGTGATCCCCTAGGCCCGTGACCAAGGAACGAGCCAACTGATCGCCGATGCTTGGAGCTGTCACGCTGGCGCCGACGGAGTCACCGCGAGCTCCTGTGCCACTCTATAAAACCCGACGAGGTCTCTCCGATCTGCGTCCCAACGCAACAGACCCCGGCCCGTGAGCACTGATCGTGACAGAAGCTCGTTTCGGGTCAGGCACGCAGTCTCGGGGATCAACACGCAGTCTGGACACGCACCACCGTGGTGAGTGCAGACGCTTTCCGATCCGCATCTCAAGCTTTCGGGGGACACCATCCGCTCCAACACCTCATTCCCGCAGTTCAAGTCACCGCGGTCTCGCCACATAGATGACAGATTCCCTAGGTCCATCGTCACGCCACGCCGGTACACCAGGAAGGCAAGATCGGGAATGAACAGATGTTCGCCGAAGGACCCGAGGTCGAGCCCCGACATCGACGCAGAGACGTCAATTAGTTGGTGAGCCATCGTGTGCAGGAGCGTGTAGACGAGCGTATACGCGGATCTAGAGGTCGAGCGTTCACGCCTGTACTCGTCCAAGAAACGCGTGAACGGCTGTCGCCGGTACTCTTCTATCAGTCGCCCGCCCATGCGCGGCGTTCCCCCGGACTCTTGCTGCTGGACCCCGTTCCTCGCTAACCACTCAAGTACCGTAGCCTCCTGCAGCCGAACATAGAAGGCTTCGTTCGATTGTTCGAGGCACAGCACCGGATGGAGAACTTCCTCCCCGACCTTGACACGACCCAGGAGATTGAGCCGCACCGGCATCTCCGCCGTTCCCGCCTTATCCCGAGTGACCAGCGGCGTGGACGAGGTACGCGTATAGCCGAACGTGTACTCACAGATCTTGACGCCGCGCACAAGTCGTAGCTCTGCTAATCCTAAGAGGCCCAGCCGCCGCGCAACCTCCGCAGAAAGCCGCCGACGCGCATCCGGATCCGCCGCCGCATCCGGCACCATGAAGTCGTCCGGTAAGATAACGTCGACCGCGGTTTGCTTGCCGTCGGGGAGCACTGCTCCAGATCGGAGGCTTTCCTCGAGCAAGGTCTTGTGCTCGACGGCCATCCGGATCGGGTCGAATCGCCTCACGTACGTCTGCCTCTCGTCGAGGACGGACGCGATCGACCCAGGTGCTGAGGCTCGCGCCGAGAAGACCGTCGTGTTCCATACGGCCTCTCGCTCCCGCATTTGTTGCTCCATCAAAGCTACCGCATCTGCCGAATCCGGATCCGACCTCATCGATCCGACCAGCCGCCGCAGGCCCACAAACCCATCCCATTCCTTCCCTCGGCCCGCAGCGCGCAGTAGTCGCTCCCGCTCCGCGTCGTCCAAACTCGGTGGCGGAAACCCAAATTCCGCAACTATGAACCGCTCGAGCGCCGCTCGGTTTGCCGTCTGTAATAAGAGAGACAGCCAGGTGTCGTCGCTGAATACCAGGAGGCGGTCTCCCTGCGGGTAGTATGCCGCCGACGCTCGGTACGAGACGGGCTCCATGTTTATCTGTGGCAGGACGTTCGAGCCAGTCACCAGAGCCCTCTTTAGTTCCTCGAGCGTATCGCGGTCCTCGAGGCGGATCTCTCGCGGTGTCCGACATTCCACGCACTCGAAGAACCAGCGCGCGAACGTAGAACCAGCCCGGCGAAGAAAGAAGCGCTCGCTACGACAAGTAACGCAGGTGGAAAGTGTCTCGACGGACAGATTGTCTTGATCCACTGGTCGTCGAGCGGGAGTCAGCGCTTCCACTGCACCAGACCAATGGGCCATCACTACGTCGAGCTGCTGCCAATCGTCGGCGCAGGCTTCGGGGCCCTGCGGGCAGGAGTTCCGAAAGCGCAGAGCTTCCTCAGCCAGCGCGGTTTCGTCGCTGCAGCTCCGGTGGAGATCACAGCGGGTGCACACAAAGGCTGTCGGGAAAGGCAAGTAACCTACCCGCTCGGGCACCTGAAAGTGCAGTTTGCCGATCGGAAGATAGACCGCACCATTGCGCAGCGCTGCGGGATCAAGGGCTCTTTCGGCAGAGACGGGAACCACGGTGTCGCGTCCGTTCGTTGCCCTGCGAAGCCAAGACTCCATGTACTCGACGATCTGCTCATGAATCGTGCGCTTCGTCGTCGCACCCGAAGGATCGTAGGCTCGGTTCGGACATGGCTTCGCGATGCACGCGCCAGTTCCGCCTTCGAATGTGAAGAGACTCTGCGGCGCGTAGATGGTCGCCAGCTGACTCCGCGACCGCTGCATTGATGGCGGCTTTCGACCGGGCATCTTAGACCTCCTCCTCGGTGTCGACCTCACTGCTGGGCGCCGGTCTTCCCCTCGTGACGCCTCGATTCCTGATAAACGCCATCGCCGCTGCCAACTCATCTAAGTCGACGCCCCGGCTTCGCGTCGACGTCCGCGAGGCCTGAATGATTCCGGCCTCATCTACGTCGCGCAGGCTCGTCATCGGTTGACGACGGCGAAGGGGATTAAACTCGTTTCGCCAAAAATCCGAGAGCCGGCCCGGGATGTTGCCGCTGCAGATCTCTGCTCGAATCTGCTTCACGCCATCACGCACCAGATTGCGGTAGTAAGCCGCCGAATTTCCCGCACCACCGTTCACCGACTCGACCCCGATAGCTCGCTGAACAAACGCCACGCACTGCTCGAAGCGCTCTGGTCCACCGGCATCGGTGAAGAGCGAGGCTACCGCTTCCACCGTTCCAGGGAAACGGACTCGGGACTTAGCATCCGCGTCCGCCTCCACAATGCGCCGCTGATACAACACGCCTGCGAGCCAGAGTTGGAACAGGGATGGGATGGTCCTTTCAAGAGCACGTTCCGCCCATCTTTCGACCGCCGGCGGCGCGATCATTCTTTCCAAGAGCCGATGGAACGATTCGTGGACGCCCACGATAAAGCGGTCTCGTCTTGCCTGGGGCGTTGGGATGAGAAGCGAAAAGCCTACGTGGGTGCGCCCAACGCGGGATGACGCTTGAATGTACTCAGCGATATCCGAAGGCATGCCCGCGAACGCCATGGCGTTGAATGTCTCCACATCGACACCGTGAGAAATCGCCGACGTCGCTACGATCCCTCGCAGTGCTCCGCCGATTTCATCAACCGCCGGCTCGAACCGCTGCTGGGCCATTCGGATAACCGATTGAATCCCTTTGACGTCGACGCCTCCCGAGATAAGGGCCATCGGAAAATCCGGCAGGGCATATTCCGGCCCCATCGCTTCGTGCGCCTCGTCCACCTCCGCCGTGATGGCAGACAGAATCTGATCACCGCCCTTCTTGTTCGTCACATAAGTCAGCGCGATACGGTGCAGATCAACTAAAGCCGCCAGACGATCATGGCGACCGCTCTGAGCTTGCCGTTCGACAGCTGCACGCCTTCGATCCGCCCACGGGGCCTCGGAGATGTTATCGCTCAGCTCGGACGCCGCGCGAGCCCGTCTGCTCAGGTCCTCCGAGGCAAGATCTTTGAGCCATCGCGTGATAGTGGACGCATGCGCGGCCAGTACGGAAAGGGTCGTTACAGTGTGGAGACGACCGTTTGTCATGAGGCTCGCATAGATGCGTGCCCAAGGGGCTGAGGCCTCCTTAAGACGGGGGTGAATGTCCGTGCCCTCGGTCCGGCCGGTGCGTGCCGCTGACGCAGCCGAGGTCCGGCTGAAAGACGCCAGGCGAACATAGAAGCCATTGAGGAGGGAAGGCCCAGGGTGTGGGAACTGGACCACGCGGCGCTGATAGAGAGCTGCGACGTGCTTTGCTGCATCGGCTGCCGTCGCGGTCGCGCCAACCAGATGGGGAAGTCTGGGCTCGTCTGGCGCACCGGGGACTCTAATGACCCTCTGGCCAAGTAGGCGGGCCAGCTCCGCGAACCAGGTCAGCAGCGCTGTCTCGAACACACCCCCGAAGGTTCCGAGACTTTCGTCCAGGAGGTGCATTTCATCCTGGATGATCAGAGACGGGAACGGATCGAAGAAGACCTCTCGACCTCCTGCCCATGATGGTGCCAGCCGTTCGTGACCGGCCAGGGGAGTATCGAGATCGCGATCCGGCGATCGCAAGCATCCCTCCGCGCCCCCCTCGACATACCTGGCCATGCCGAACATGCCCGCGATGGCGTTGATCGTGTAGGTGTTCTGCCCAAGAAGAGCGAGCTTGTCCACGGTTCCGAGAAGGACAGCGGGCGCGCGATTGTAGATATCGGAATCAGTCAGGACGAACGGAAGAGGCGACGGTGTTCGCTCGTCCGTACCATTCGATGTGTTCCACCAACATGTCCGTTGTGGACACGCGATGCCCAGCTGATGATGAGCATCCGGAAAGAGCCGGAGGGCCGTTGCCGTGTCACAAAATGGGCAAGCCGGGAGCTTGTTCCACGCATCGCGAGCAGCGATATATGCCTTGTCGCCCCTTCGTGGGTCCGTAAGACGATCTTCCTCCGACAGTGGCGTCGTCGCAATCGACGGCACCATTGATACATCAGGAGCTGGTCGGCCATCCTTTTCGGTCCGATTGGGGGTATTTGCGCCACCTACCCAAAACCCAATTTCGAATGGGCTGCCCGGAACACGACTCCCTCGCCGAACCATTTCGGCTCGCGCCAGCAAGCGTCCAAGGCGCTGCGCCTGCTGGATCGTAAGGAGACGCAGCGGGTAGTGCATCATGGCCGTCACCCCCCTCTGCTTGCCTCGAAGTCGATCCAAAAACAGTGCGTAGACCACCGTTCCGAAGAACGCCTCGGTCTTTCCCCCGCCAGTGCTCATGTAGAGCAGGCTGGCAGCGTCCTCGTCAAAGTCCGCATCGAAGTCCGACGTGTAGGTCGGAACGCGAGAGGCCAACGTCGGTACGTGAGCAAGTACGAAGGCCAATTGAAAAAGGCGCCAGCCGGCGCTCGGATCGGAACTCGCCACCTGAAAGGTCCGATTGAGTAGCAGCCAGGCTCGATACGGGATGGCCGCCTCTGACTGAGGGTTCGCTTTGTATGCACGCTGCGATCGCGACAGTAGGTCGATCCCTTTCTTCACCCTCGCCGCTTCTCGGCGCCACGCAGTTAGATCCTCACGGAAGCGCGCTTGCTGAATCCTTTCATCCTCCTCCGTCCCTTCTTCACCAGGCCAGAAGAGCCTTGTCTCAGCTTCAGTCATGTCCACCCAAGTGGACATCTCCCGTGGAAGAGCATCGACAATGCTGACATCGAGAGCCTCGTCGGCGAGGCGAGCGTAATTGGTTGGGACCGCCTCAAGGGTCGCCGTCGTCATGCGCGGCAGGACGTATCTGGGCATCCAAGTCGTGCGCAGTTCCCGAATACCGTCTCGTACGGCGAGGTCTTCGATCCCGCCGTTCACTCCTACACCGGGCATCGTTAGAAACCCCGCGAGGTGGTACGACCGACGTACCCGTTCCAATCTCATCGGGACAAGTGCCTCGTCAGGAATGTCCACACGAAGAGAGAGCCCGAACAGCCCGCATTCGAGACTGTCATCGTGCTCGCGCAAGTTCTCGAGAGCGATGCGTACGGAGGCAATCGCGCGGTCCAACGGGTCGGCAACCGCGTCCACAAGAAGTTGGAATTCCAGCGGCGGGATGAGCCGACTAGGATCTGGCGCCCGACTCCTTAAGATCGCGAGTTGCTGGTCCCAAGCGCCAGGTGACCAGAACGCTTCGGACGGTATGTTTCCTGCGCGCCAGGCGAACGCCAGCCCTTCGGGCGAACGAATCCAGTCCGCGCAGGCCTTTCTCGTGGCGTCGAGGAGCTTGCGTGAATAGTCTGCAGTGGCCGCGCCCCACCTCTGAGGATCCAAAGGAAACTCGAGGACCAAGCTCGGCGTCTCAACTGTTATGCGCACCCATTTTTCAGGGGTGCCATAGGTTCGCGAAACGGCGTTTGGGATTCGCAGCCGCGTTCGGGTATCGGTGCGTGAGAGGTCGCCGAGGGATGAAGAATCCTCCGGGTCGCCGGCGATTGCAGTCGGAATGGCATTCTGCGGCACCTGAACACCCATGCCACTCATCACCTCGCGAACAATGCGTTCTCGAGCTGCGGCCCGCTCGGCCCGACTCGCCGACGATGGGACAGCGGCCATTCGTTGCCGAATCTCATCTCGCAGCCGAGCTTTGGCGCTCGGGCTGAACCCCGCTGGCGGCACGAGCCGGCCATTGCGCGCGAACAGCTCTTCTGAGGTGGGCAGAGCTCGCATGTAGACGGCGAACGTGGGCTGCACCCGAACTGCCCCATGGGCGTGAGTCCGCACTCTGAGATCCATTCCATGGGTGGCAATTCGGATGTCGCTGGAGGCGTCGTCTCCATCCAAGGTCAAGCGCGGCAGGATGAAGCCGCTCGAAAGGGTTCGCGACGGCCGCTCTCGTAGAACTATTCGTCCATGCTCCCCAGCTCCCGACACCACTCGCCGCGTTCGCTCCAGGACAGCGTCACACACCGCCTCTTTCAATTCCTGGCGTTCGTCTCCATCGAGCCCTTCAAGGATTTGCAGGTCAGCCATCGAATAGTTCCCTTTCCAAAACCTCGTCCACAGACTCGGCGAGCGAATGCCAGAGACCCTCATACTCCCGGGCCCGCGTGCCGCCCGCTACTCCCTCGGGGTCCAAGATGAACTGCACAATCCGCCGGTTGAAGACGTAGCCATCGAGCGCGCTATATGCGCGCGACGGAACCACGGCGTAGTTCCAGAAGCTCTCAGCCAAGATCGAATCAACACCGAGCGCGGTGGTAAACAGTCCGAATCTCCTTCGATCGCGTGCCGCGCGGGGTTGCTGGGGTCCCTCCATAGGCTCCACGGATAGCCAACGCTTCACATTGGGAAGCTCATGTCCGCCGACGGCAGAGTCCAGGCGCTGCATCTCCCCCAGAACCGCGCGAGCCTTGTCGGTTAGCGTGCTCCCAGGAAGCTCGGTCCTCACCCGCGCGACGCATTCGTGATACTGGCGCAGCTGCGAGAGTGTTTTCCGAGAATGGGCGAACGCTTCGGCGAGCTTGTCGCGCGCATCGCGTCCCAACACAAGAATCTGCTGTCCTGGCTGGACCGCCCTGGCAGCTGTTCTTCTGAAGGGTCTAGCTTCGTCCGGCGAGAAAACGAGAACGTCACCGCTCGGGCGGTACGACACGCGCGTCCCACTTGCGAGACGGAATCGAACTATTGGTCCACGGTAGCTATCTGCCGCCTGAGTAAAGTCAATTTCGTCCTCCGCGCCTGAAGTCCGGAACCGAAAGTGCGATTCGGCGATGTCAAACGACTCCGCAGCTCCTCCATCCCCGATCGCTTGAGCGAGAGCGGTGGCTCGCCTAGCGAACGGCTTGAACCCGTCCATCGTGCTGAGAGCGTTCAGTTCCGACGTCGCCAAGGCTGCACTGGCCGTGTCGCCGAGTAGCAGGACCCGTTCCGGTGCGGTCTTCAGGACCATTAGTGCTCTGACAGTGAGCCAATGTGGTTGGATCACGATAAGTCGCCGAACGCCGCTGAGATCGAGCGAAGGGAGGTCACGAGCGGCGGCCGCGGTACACCGACAGCTGACGCCACGATCCGACACGAGGAACAGGTCCACGATTCGACGCTGCGGGAACACCAGAAGGACGTCCGACGAGTTCCAGCGTTTCTCATCGAGGATACGCGCCAACTTCAGCGAAATAGGCGTATCAGTCGTATCCCGTTCACGAACGATGTCCCGAAAGGGCTTGCGCGGGTCAGAGGACCAGGGACGGTGGTATGCGGGCGACCTTGTCGATCTCGGGGAGGTAGCTTGAGATATCGTCGTCGCGCAGGAGAAGCTCAGGGTGCTTGACGACGAGGCGGTCGGGCAGGAGCTCGCGAAGCCTGGACTGGGGCCAGCCGTAGACGAGCATCTTGGTCACGAGATGGAGGTAGGCGCGCGGATTGATCGCGTGAGCGACACAGGTGCCGACGATCGTCAGGATCCGCGCGGTTCGCTCGCCGCCGAGGTCCTCCCAGGCGAAGAGCCAATTCCGCCTGCCCAGAACGAGTTTTCTAAGCTCGCGTTCGACGTTGTTGTTCGTCAGCTCGACGTTGCCGTTGCCGAGGAAGAGCAGCAGGCGCTTCCATTGGCGGTCGAGATACCCGAGGGCCTTGCCGAGAGGCGTCCGCGGCGGAGCGGTTGCCTTCTTCTCGTCGAGCCAAGCGCGTAACTCGTCGACAATCGGGCGGCTCGACTTTTGGCGCCGCTCGAATCTCTGTGCGGCGGTTTCACCGGCCTCCGTGCTCTGTCGTTCGACCGCGAACAGACGCGCGATGATGCGGAGACCCTCGAGGGCGACCTTGTCTCCGCCGCGAGCGGCATCGACCAGGCCACGCCGACCGTGGCTCCAGCACCCGGGGCGCTGGCCTCCCGCCCGCTCGACGAAAGTCGTGATGTTTGTGCCGTCGCACTGGACGCTCCGACGAAGCTCCTCGCCTAGAAACCGCCGCACGCTGTCGGAGTCCCCGGCGGCTGAATAGAAGAAGGTCACCCACCGCGCGTTGGTCCAGCACCACATCGTCCCGTGCCGAATCCCGTCCGGCGCATCGCGATCCAAGACCGGGATCC
>DASZVW010000811.1:0-2154 GCA_035546895.1 Polyangia bacterium | reverse complement strand
CCTCGGCCCGCGCTGAGGTGGGCGGCTCTGTTGTTCCGCCCACCGATTCCAACCCCTCGGGTGCGCGGGACGAGGCGATCCCCGTCCCCGCCAGCCCCCAAAGTGAACCGAGCGCAGCGGAGAGCGCTCCGAAGACGCGCTAGTTGTTGCCGTGCGGGAAGAAGCTGTCGTCGTAGGAGAACTGGGTGTAGCGGTCGAACCCGACGGCCAGGAACAGGTTGATGGCGAAGGCGACCACCACCAGCACGCGGAACAGCTTGGTGAGCGGACGGTTGCCGACGGCCAGCAGCACCATGAAGTAGATCATGTAGTCGAGGCTGAAGCGGTAGCCCCACTGCACGTAGCCGGAGTTCTGGTAGAGCAGCGAAGGGAGCGCCGTGGTCAGGATGGTGATCCAGAGCGCCTTGGTGAGCGGGCTCCGCTCCTGCGGCATGACGGTGTAGGCCAGGTTCGGCGAGGTGACGAGCAGGCTCATCCCGTGCTGGCTGATCCGCACGTACGGGTAGCGGTCCATGATGCGCGGCAAGAGCACCAGCGCGCAGGCCAGGTTGCGCGACAGGAAGTGGTAGTTGAAGAGGCCGAAGCGGAACATCCGGTCCTGCCACTGCACCGGCATGAACCGGTGGCCGAACTCGAACGGGTTCTCGAAGCGCGCGTAGTTGTAGGCCGCCAGCGCCATGCCGCCGACGACGACCGGCGCCGCGAAGCGCAGCAGCGTGCCGATCAGCGCGCGCCGCGCCTCCGGATCGCGCAGCGCCGCCCGCCCGCCCGCGGCGCGCACGGCCTCGAAGAGGAAGAACGGCACCACCAGCCAGGGGGGTCGGGTGGCGAAGCCGAGCGCCACGAAGATCCCCGCCAGCACCGGCCGGCGCGCCTCGAGCGACGCCCAGACGTAGCCGAGGCAGAGGGTGACGGCGATGATCTGGGCGGTGAACCAGACCTCGCCGACGACGGAGCAGAAGTAATAGACCGAGCCGACGCCGAACATGGCGGTCAGCCAGAGATCGTCGACCTCGCTCCGGCGCGAGAGCCCGCGCGCGCGCAACACGCGCAGAAGGAGGAACAGCAGCATCGGGTTCGCGGCCGCCCACAGCGCCGTGAACAGCACGTCGTTGTACTGCAGCCCCCAGATGGCCACGAACGGCAGCATCGCCACCGCGGGGAACGGCGGGAAGGAGACCAGGCGGATGGTCGAGCGCGAGGCGATCTCGGCCGGCGGCACGGTGAACGACGGGCCGCGCAGCGGGTAGAGGCGGTCGCTCGGACCGCCGATGCGGCCGCCGTAGATGCCGCGCAGCTCGCGGCCGTCCTTGAGCTTGAGGACGTCGATCTTGGCCCAGTCGTTCTCGTTGGGCGGCGGGCCGGCCAGCGTCAGCCGGCCGTGCAGCCAGCCGTCGGCCAGGTAGACGTAGTGGTTGTACTGCGAGTGCATCCGCAGCCGGCCGCCCGAGGCGCCCAGGTAGGCGCCCGCGAACACCAGGTAGACGACCACGGCGCCGCGCCAGCCGCGGAGCAGGCGCGAGAGCCAGGGCGCGCGCGCCGCCGACGATTCGGCGGCGGGCTGCACGGTCGGCGGCGGCACCGGCGCCTGGGCGGGCGTGGGCTCGGGCGGCACGGCGCTCACCGGACGCCCCGCTCGTAGAGGGTCACCATCGGCACCCCCTCGCGCGCCCGCACGTAGGCCGGCTTGGTGGTGCCGTACGACTCCCAGAACCAGGCCTCGTACTTGGCCCAATGCTTTTCGTAGAAGAGGATGCCGAGCTCCGAGCGCTTGATCCCCTCCTCGCCGAAGCCGGTGTCCCCGACGTCGAGCGAGAGGCGACCGTCCCGTTTGTACATCGAGATCGCGTCGGAGAGGACGTCGTGCCAGTAGAGCCGGCGGTTCTGGGGGACGCAGCGGTCGAGATCGGGGAGCATCGGGAGGACCGAGTAGCCCCAGAACTGCCGGTTCATCCCCAGCGAGGCGCCCCCCGCGAAGCCGCCGGCGAGCAGGTTGTAGTGGCCGAGGCCGTCGGGGTGCGAGCGGCGCGTCTCCACCAGCGCCGGCAGGCAGACCAGCGCCGCCAGCGCCAGCGGCAGCGCCGGGCGCAGGCGGGCCCGCGCCGCCGGCAGCGCCTCGCGCAGCGTCCGCCCGATCCCTTGCAGCCCGATCCC
>DASZVW010000810.1:0-14392 GCA_035546895.1 Polyangia bacterium | reverse complement strand
AAACATGCGACTCACCAGCGACGGCACCTTGCCCGATCCGGTCGGGGACCGAGCGGGCGCGGAAGAGACGCGCCAAGCCGTGCGGCTCTGTTACCGCATTCTGGACGCCTTGGGCACGCGCGAGCGAACCGCCTACACACTGCGGTTTCTCGAGGAGATGACGTTGGAGGAGGTGGCGGCCACGCTCGAGGTCTCGCTCAGCACCGCGAAACGACTGATCAACCGCGCGGCGGCGGCGGTGGCCTCGAAAGTCGCGGCCATCCCGGACCTGCGGGAGCTTGTGACCGCGGAAGTCATCGGAGGCGGGAGATGAGGGAGAGCGAGATCCGGGACGAGGTGGCCTTGAAGCTGAGCGAGGGGGTCGCTTCGGTCATCAACAGAGAAACGGCGGGCCATGGACGCTGGCTCGGAGCGGCTTCGTTCGTGGAGCTCGAACACCGGATGGCGGGACGCCTCCGTCGGCGGCGCTTTCGGTTCGCGTTGTTCGCGGCCGGGGCGACCGCGCTCGCCGGGGTAGCCGGCTTCTCGATCCACGCGCGATTCGGTCCCCGATCGCCAGAGTCGATCACCTTCACCATCAACGGCAGACCATCACCCTCGGGCCCCCCGGAGGCCGTGGAACCGCAAGCCGCAGGCGACTCCGTGCTGTCGTTCTCTGACGGGACTCGGATCGAGATGGCGCCCAAGGCGCGGGGACGTATCTTGTCGCTGGGTGCGCACGGAGGGCGGATCGCGATCGAGGAGGGAAAAGCTCATGTCGAGGTCGCCCATCGCGCGGGCGCCGAGTGGCTCTTCCAAGCAGGGCCATTCACGATCACCGTTCACGGCACGGCTTTCTCCGTCGGCTGGAGCGCCGCCGACGCGCACTTCGATCTGCGCATGGAGACGGGGGTGGTCTCCGTGAAAGGCCCCGTGTCGGGTGGCGAGATCGTGCTGCGTGCCGGCGAGACGCTGTCGATCGGACTCCGCGACCGGCCGCCGACGTCCATCGAGCCGCCGTTGCCCGAGAGGTTGGACCCGAGCCAATCCGCTCTGCGCGCGCCCCGAAACAGCGCTCCCGATCCTGAATGGCGCATCGCCAGAGCCAAAGAGCAAGGGCGCTGGCCCGCGGAACTGGCCGAAGGACGGGCCGACGAAGTGGTCCAGGAGGCTCGGCGACTCGGGATTGCCCAGGTGCTCTCCACGTCCAGCAGCGAGGATTTGTCTGCGCTGGCCGACGCTGCGCGATTTGAACGCCAGAGCGCCTTGGCCCGCGAGGCCCTGCTCGCGCAGCGCAAGAGATTCCCGGGATCGCCACGGGCGGCGGAGGCTTCGTTCCTGCTTGGACGTCTCGAGGATGAATCGGCTGGAGGCCCCGAGCGGGCGCTCGGTTGGTACGATCGGTATCTGGCAGAAGCACCGCGCGGCGCCTATGTCTCGGAGACGCTCGGTCGGAAGATGATGGTGCTGGAGCGGGCGCATCACCGTGCCGAAGCCGCGTCCATCGCTGCCGCGTACCTTCAGCGATTCCCCAGCGGGACCTACGCTGCGGCCGCGGAGGCGCTCGCTCGGCAGCCATGAGCCCCTACGACGGCCGGCGCCTGGTCGTTCACCTGGTGCCGGTCTTTTTGCTGGTGCTCGGGTGGCCTTTTACGCCTGCGATGGCGGAGCAGCGGGCTGAGCGCGTGGTCGTGCTCGATCCGGCCGTCGCTTCGACCGATGACCATCGCTGTCTGACGCGCATTCGCGAGGAGTTGGCAGCGGGCGGCTTCGAGGTCGAGACGCTCGATCCAGGGCCCAGGACCGATCCCGTATCGATCGCGGACGCCATGAAGGATCAGGTTGACGCCGTCGCAGTGATCGCATTGATCGGAGATCCCTCCACGGCGTCCGCCGAATTGTGGGTGCTCGATCGTGTGGGCGCCCAGGCGCAGATACACCGGATCCCACTGTCGGTCGGAGATCCCGAGCAGGTGCCAGAGATCCTGGCTATCAGGACCATCGAAGTCCTTCGGGCGAGCGCGCTCAAGCAACTCGTCGAGTCGAGCCGCCCGCCAGCGGCACCAACACCGCGCGCGGTCGTGGTTCCCACACCCGTGCCGAACGCCGTGTCGGTTTCGGCGTCTCGCACGGTCGGCATCGAGACCGGACTCGCCTTGGTCGACAGCATCGAAGGTCCCGGGGCCGCCTTCATTCCCGTGCTTCGCCTTCGGGCCCAACTGGGCCGAACGATCTTCCTCCGGGTGGGCGTGGCGGCACTCGGGTCCCGTCCGACGGTCGCGACCTCGATCGGATCGTCGTCGGTCAATCAGGCGTTCGCTCTCGCCGAAGCGGGTCTGGCGTTTCGCCCAGGTGGACGGCTGCGGCCCCTGATCACGGTCGGCGCCGGCGGACTGCGCGTCGACGAGGTCGGCCAAGGCGTGCCGCCGTTCCAGGGCGCCGAGGCGGTCCGCTTCGCGGCGATTCTCGACGGTGGACTCGGTCTCGCGGCCGGGCTCGCTCCCAATGTGGCCCTCGTCGCCGAGGCGCATGGCTTCGTCGCCTTTCCGCACCCGACGATCCGATTCGTCGACACGACCGCCGCGACCATCGGGCATCCCGCGTTGGTCGAGGTGCTCACCCTGGCGGTGTGGCTATGAGAACTGTGTGGCTCTCCTGCCTGGCCATCTCCTTGGGCGGAGGTCTACTCGGCGCAGGTGCTTGCGGGGCCGGACCACTCGACGCGGTGACCGTCGCCCCGGAAAGTCTATTGAATGGGCTCGTCTGAATGGGCTCGTCGCGCACTGGACGTTCGACGAGGGGACCGGGACCGTCGCCGGCGATCATTCAGGAAACGGATACGACGGCCAGCTCACCGGAGGAACCTGGACCGCGAACGGCCGCTTCGGCGGAGGCCTGACGCTGGCAACTGGCGACTACGTGACCGTCCCGGGGTTCCCGCAAGCGACCGCGAACTGGACAGTCTCTGCCTGGACAAATTCCACGTCCGCTGATCTGGCTGCAGCCACCGATACAGCGACAATCCTGAGCAGCGAGAACGTGTTCGCGGGAGGCTGGCAGATTCATCTCGACAGCCGTCCCAATTACAACCGGTTCGACGCCGCGTACTGGGCGGGCGCGGACGTCAACGACTACGTCGTGATCTATTGCGACTGCATCGCCGCGGATACCTGGATTCATCTCACCGCCGTGTGGGACGACAACGCCGAGCAATTCACGTTGTACCGCGACGGAGTCACGGTCGATCGGGCCAACATGCCCTCGCCGATCCTGACCGGCGACACGACCCTCTACTTCGGAACCTGGAACATGCTCGACCGGTTCCTCGCAGGGACCATCGACGATTTCGCAGTCTGGAATCGCGCGCTGTCTCCTGCCGAAGTCGCACTCCTATCTATGCAGCCACCCGGTGGGTGAGCGCCTGACTTGAGCTCAACGTGCTCGGCACGGCGAGCTCTCGGTGGCGCGGAGCGCCGCGGCAGGGTCGGGGCTCAGGGACACGGGAGATGAATCTTGGCAACAAGGCGCAACGCTTCGACAGCTTTATCTATGCGGCGCCAGTCTAAGAATTCGTCGATTCTGTCCTCTCTGTTCCTGGTTCTGATCGGCGCTAGCGCCGGGTGCTCGACCGGGCCCGCTTCGTCGGGTAGCGGCGGAACTGGCGGCAGCTCGGCAAACGGCGGCGCCTCCGCAATCGCTGGGAAAACCGGGTCTGGCGGCGCAGCCAACACCGGAGGCTCGCCCGGCAGCGGTGGTGGCGCTACCGGCGGCACGGCCGGATCCGGCGGCGAGACAGGAACGGGCGGCGGGGCAGCGACAGGTGGTTCGCTTGGCAGCGGCGGTCAGGCGGCCTCGGGCGGCGCGGCCGGATCCGGAGGGGCCGCCGGAACCGGTGGCGCAGCGGCTGGCGCCTCGGGGAAGGGCGGTTCGCAGGGCGGCAGCGGTGGTAAGGCCGGCTCGGGCGGCGCGGCGGGATCCGGCGCGGCCGGCTCCAGGGGCACGACGGGCACCGGCGGAGCGGCTGGCAACGGCTGCCCGTCGGCTGCGAACATGAACGTCACCATCAACAACGCCGGTCCCTGGAATGATGCGACGGGCAAGCACATCCAGGCCCACGGCGGCGGCTTCCTCCAGGTTTGCGATACCTGGTATTGGTTCGGCGAAGACAAGACCCTGAACACGAACGGCACCGGAAACTTCCACGCCGTCAGCTGCTACGCGTCCAAGGATCTCGTCAACTGGGAGCATCGCAACTCCGTTGTCACCACCAGCACGGACCCGGTGTTGAACAACGCCAACCTGATCATCGAACGGCCCAAGGTCATCTACAACGCTTCGACGAAGCTCTACGTGATGTGGGCCCACTGGGATATGGAATCCTGCTCTGGGGCGAGCGGCAGCTATTGCGACTCGGAGGCCGTCATCTTCACCAGCCCCACCGTGGACGGCAACTACACCTACGTGAAGCACTTCCAGCCAGGCGGCGACGGCTCACGTGACTGCACACTCTGGCAGGAGCCTGACGGCACCGCCTATTTCGTCTCGACGGGAGGGCCTGGCGGGAACGCGGCGGGAGACTTCCACGACACGGAGGTCTACCAGCTCACCAGTGACTATTTGAGCGTGCAGAGCACCACCAAGATCTGGGCGGCGGATACGCGCGAGGCCTACGCGTTCTGGAAGGCCGGCGGGAAATACTACGGCGTCAGCTCCGCTCAGACCGGCTGGGCTCCCAACCAGGCAGCCTACCTGACATCGACCGGCACGATCGACGGACCGTGGAACAGCAGTTTCGTGGGCCTAGGTACGAACAACTCGACCTGGAGCTCTCAGCCGACCTACGTGATTCCCATCGTGGGCAGCCAGACGACGACCTACGTCTACGCGGGGGACATTTGGAACTCGAACAACCTGAGCCTCTCGACATACCTCTGGCTCCCGCTCACCTTCGACGGCACGGCGTGGCACCTGAGTTACGCCGCGCAGTGGTCCATCAATCTCGCGACGGGTGTGGTGTCGACAAATTGAGATCGATGGTCGAACGAGCGGTGGGGCCCTGGGTCCGGTGCATCTGCCGGCAGGAGACGAGCAGATCCCACCCTGACAGTCTGCGGGGGCCTTGATGCGACCTGTTATCCGCTGCGTCCAGTCGACAAGGGGCGGAGGAATTCAGTAAAAAATGGACGAGCTCGCGCAGTAATAGATCGACAGATGGGATTTGTACGCTCCGCACGCAACACGAAACCGCTGCCCTTGCCGGACGGCAGCTGCCTCGACGCGTTCGATAGGGAGCTCGACTACGTGTATGGGACGCTGCAACGGCTCGGCGCCCGATCGTGCGACATCGACGATCTGCTGCAGGACGTGTTCATGGCGCTCTACACGAACTGGCCGACGCTGGACACCACGCGCTCGCTCCGGCCCTGGCTCTTCGGCGTGGCTTTTCGGGTCGTGCGAACGTACCGCCGACGACGGGCGCGCGAGAGACCGGATGGGGGGCTCGACCCCACGGATGTCGCGCTCAATCCGGAGGGATGGCTGCAAGGGCAGGAATCGCTCACGCTGCTGGCGGCGGCCCTAGAACGGGTACCCGAGGCGCGTCGGTCCGTCGTCGTGATGCATGACCTCGAGGGCCTCGAGGTACTCGACATCGCCCGGCAGCTGTCCATCACGAAGTTCGGGGTCTACGCGCGGCTTTACAAGGGGCGTAGAGAGCTGATCGCCGCCGTGCGCCGGCTGCGCAAGGAGGTCGTCCGGACATGAAGCACCGCGACGTCGAGCTCGATCCCGAGTTGGCGGCCTTGCTCGAGTTCCGCAACGTGGACTCGCGAACGCCCGCCGACGTGCGCGCGCGCGCGATGGCTCGCGGTCGGGCGATCATGGCCGAGGGTGGAGCGATCCCGCTCGCGGCGATGGGTGGCACGGCTCCGCCCTCGGCTCTGGCTGCGCGCTCGGTTCCGGTGCCGGCGCCGCGCGGCGCCGGTCTAGCCCGCTTCGCTGCGGTGGCGTCGATCGCGCTCGTCGTCGGCGCTGTCGGGGCCGTCGCCGCTCTTCGTGGTCGAGTCGAGCCCGCGGCTGCCCCACCGGTGGCCCCGCTGGCAGTGCCGGCCGTTCGCGACGAGAGTGTCGGTGACGTCGCGGGCGAATCGCCACCGGTCGTGCCGCCCGCCCCGACGATGACGAGGTCCGCTCGCCCGCCGCGGATACCCACCAGCGCGGACCCGTTCACCGCCGAGCTCGAGCTGCTTCAGCGTGCTCAGGCCGCGTACGCGCGGCGCGATCTGTCAGAGGCCCTTACTGTCGTGGCCGAGCATGCACGACGGTTTCCCAGGGGACACCTCGCCGAGGAGCGAGAAGCCTTGCGCGTGCGCCTGCTCGTGCGGATGGGCCGCGCGGCCGCCGCGAAACGTGCCGAGGCCGACTTCGCAGCGCGGTTCCCTCGTAGCGTGCTTCTGCCGCGCGTAGAGGGGGCATCGAACGATCCTCAGTGAGGGACGAAATGAACAGGTTACCCACCACCGACCTGGTCTGGGGATCATTACTGTAGCGACGGGACAGTTTTCCAGGGTCGAGCGGTGATCATGGAACGCGTCGGCGGCGGGCTGTGCATGGTCGCGGTCTGCGCATCACTGCTCGCGGCAGTGGAGGACCGAGCGCGCGCCGCGGAGGTTATGGTGAGCCTCGAGTACGTGGCTGGACCCAGTTGTCCGAACGTGGACGAGTTCAGGACCGTGGTCGTCGCGCGCCTCGGCCGCGATCCGTTCAATGACAGCGCAGCGAACCACGTCCTCGTGCGCATTGCGCCTCGCGAAGGCGCGCTCGACGGGCGCATCGAGTGGCGCGACGCGAGCGGAAAGTGGGTCGGTGATCAGAGCTTTCCACTGGTCACCGTGGACTGCCTTCGGCTCGTCCGGTCCATGGGGTTCGCGCTGGCGGTGCAGATCCAGTTATTGGAAAAGACGAATGCCGAGCCTGCGGCCACTGCTCGGAGCGAGATGCCGACACCGAATGTGACGCCGGCGCCAAAGCCTGCCGGGCCGCCGGCCCCGCCGTCGCTACCGTCGACCGAGCCGCCAATGGCGCCCGTCCGCACGCACCCAGTTCGCTCGCCGGGACCTCTGTTGACGGTCGGTGCCGGCCCGTCGGTCGGTTTCGGGATGTCCTCCACGCCCGTCTTGTTCGGACGCCTTTTCGGCGGTGCCGCCTGGCCTCGCGTCTCACTCGAGCTCGCCGCCGAGGTGAGCTTCCCGACGACTACACGACGCGCCGACGGCGCCGGTTTCTCGCAGCAACACCTACTAGCAAGCGCCGGCGCGTGCGCGCGCGTGTCGCGCTGGAACGGGTGCCTCCTCATCAATGCTGGCGAGATCAGAATGGCCGGCGAAAACATCGATCGCACAAATTCGGCGGCGGCGCCTCTCGTGCAAGCGGGAGCTCGAGTCGGCATCGTCCAGCATCTTGGTCACCGCTTCTTTGTCGACGCGCACGCTGACGGCCTGGCTAACGTGACCCGCTGGACGGCCACGCTCGATCAGGTTCCGGTCTGGACAGCTCCCCGCGTCTCCGCAGTCGTCGGCATCGACGTGGGCGCTCTCTTCCCCTAGCGTCAATGCCGTTCGGTTAAGCGCGGCCTCTCGGTACGGGGCGCTTGCGGGCGTAGTTGCTCATCTTGACCTTCACGGCCCTCGGGTAGCTGCGGGCCGACCGTCGAGCCGGCAGTACGAGGCGGGTGAAGAGTTCGCGCATCGTGCGTAGCCGGGTGGGAATCGCACCAGGGGATGCGATTGAGCACCAGACCCAGGTGTCGCAGACGAGGCGCATCGCGGACACGAAGCTGATCTGCGTGGGCTCGACGCCGAAATCGTCCGCGGTCCGCTCCATCTCGAGCCTGATCAGGTTGTAGGCGAGGAGGATCCCCCAGACCTCTTGCCCGACACCGTCGATGGTGCGGCTCCGAATGGTCTCCTGGCGATCGAGCATTTCGGTCTTGATCTCGTCGAAGCCGAGTTCGAGTTCCCAGCGCTCGTGGTACAGCGCGGCCACCTCCTTCGCGGGATATCGGGTGGAATCCGTCAGCGATGTCAGAATCGTTTGAGCCCGAAAGCCCCTTCGTTGGTACTTGATCGCTCGCGCAGTGTACGTCGCCGGCAGCGACGGGTCCGCGCTACGCGCCTCGGCCGAGATCTTTAGCTCTACCAAGTCATCCCCGGGTGCGTTCGACTTCAGCACCGTCCACTTCGTCGTCGACTTGGCGCGCGTCATCCAGTGCCGGTTCTCGTCGCCGCGAGCAAGCGGCTCCAGGATTCCCGCCGCGAGAAAGCCTCGATCCACGAGGACCAACGCGTTGGCGGGCACCTCGCGCCATAGCGACGACGCCAACACGATCTCGCTGTCCTCGAAGCGACCGTATGCGGCCGCAGCCAGGAGGTGGGACCGCACGGCCATCAGCGTTGCGAGCCGGACGATCGGGTATCCGCTATCACCGCCGCGTCCCTCGGCACCGCCAAAGTGAGCGCGGTTTTGTGCCGAATCCGCCACTCTCAGGGTCGACCCGTCGACGCCGTAAACTGCCAGGCCTCGCCACTGGTGTCGCCGCGCGCTCGCGTGAGCCCACTGGTGCGCGCACATCTCGAACAGGCGTTCCAACGGATCAGCGCCGAGCCGTTCCCGCGCCTCCGCGACCGCGCTCGGGACCACCGTCCCCTTGCGGCCGGGCAGCACCAGATTCAACCGGCCGACCAAGTCGTGAATCGGCCACTTTCGGAACATCGCCATCCCGATCACCAGCCACACCACCTGCTCGGCAGGCAGGCGCCGCCGCCTGACAGTCGCCTTCCCGGTCGCGGCCAAAGCTTCTCGCACCCACTCAGGGTCAACGTGCCGTCGTACGTCCGCGAACTGCTCTGCCTCGGTGAACGCGGCGACCGCCGCGAGATCCTCGTTGATTTTCACGATCTCCCTCGAAAGATCGCGACATCGTCACCCGCTCAGCTCACGAAGCAAGTACCCTTTTCTCCACAGGAAATCCCGATCGATTCCGATCCCTTGCGCGCTAACCGATCGGCATTGCCCCTAGCGTGGTGCCGTCACTTCGGGCTGACGACCACCTGGCTGCCAGCATACTCGACGACTTGGTCGGGCGTGGTCGTGACGGCGACACCGGTTCCGTGGTTGGGTGCCACCCACACGACGTTGAAAGTGCGGTTCGCGAGCATTCCCGTAAAGCTTCCCGCCCGCGCGCCGATCGTCAGCCGCTGCGCACTATCGTCCCAAGAGAACGGGATCTCGGCGTACTGGCCATTCTCGTAGTCGTAGGTGTCCCCTTCGTCTTCGTACAGTGTAAATGAGCCGTTCTGTCCCTTGTAGATGCGGATCTCGATCGGATCGACGCTCTGGGTGGCGTACTGGATCATCGGACCCATCGGCAGTATCGATCCCGCCCTGACGTAGATGGGGATCTGGCTCAACGGCGCGCTGGCCGTGCTCGTGGTACCGCCAGTCGTCGTTGATCCCCGCCAGAAGTCGTACCAGGTCCCCGCGGGCAGGTAGACCGATCGACTGGTGGCGCCCATGGTCGTCACCGGATTCACCAGCAGCGCCGGGCCGAACATGAACTGGTCGGTGATGCCGTAGACCTTGGTGTCGGCTTGGAAGTCGAAGACCAGCGGGCGCATGATCGTATAGCTCTGGCTGGTGACCATCCAGGCGAGCGAGTAGATGTAAGGCATTAACCGGTACCGCAATTGGTCCACGACGAGCATGTTGGCCTTGCCCTGCGCGCTCCACTGCGATCCGTAAAGCTCCTTCGGCGCTTGGCCGTGAATTCGGAACGTCGGGGAGAAGGCGCCGAACTGGAACCAGCGCGTGAAGAGCTCCTCGCTCGGTGTTCCGAAGTAGCCGCCGATGTCCGTGGTCCAGTAAGGCATGCCGGAGATCGCGAAGCTCAGGCCCCCGGGGATCTGCGCAGCGTAGACACCGGCGTCCGCGTTGATATCACCTGACCAGCAACCGGCTGCGTACCGCTGCTGTCCGGCGAACCCGCTGCGGGTCAGGATGTACACGCGCTTGTTGCTGGGGCCGATGCTTCGCCACCCCTCGTAGACCCCGCGGTTGTGCTCGAGCGGGTAGGCGTTTATGAACAGGGCACCCTTGCCGAGGGCCGTGTTGGCCGCATGCACGTTGACGCCATCTGGGTAGCTTTGCGGCTCCGTGTTGTCCGCCCAGATGGCATCCCAGCCGTATTTCGCGAGCAGGCGATCGTGATCGTACTGGTAGCTGAGCGACCGGGCCGTGGAGTTGAAGGTGTCGTAGAAGTTGTACAAGCCGCCGCTCGTGTCGGGATATAGAGCGCTGATCGCATTGAGCGAATTGTACGGATCGAGCTCTCCCGCGACCATGGGCGTCGCGGGGCTCCGCGTCTGATAGAGCGGCCAGATCGAGATCATCGTGTGGACGTTGGCCGTGTGGAACTGGGTCACCAGCCCCGCCGGATCCGGATAGCGGCTCGGATCCATCAGCTGAGAGCCCCAGACGTACGGAGACCAGTACTGCCAATCCTGAACGATGACGTCCACCGGGATGTTGTTATTCCGATAGCCCTGCTCGACGGACAGGAGCTCTGAAGAGCTCTGGTAGTGGTCTTTCGACTGGAACAACCCATATGACCACTTGGGGAACAGCGGCGCGGCACCGGTCGCGGTCCGGTAGTTCGCGATCACCTGGTCGATGGTCGGGCCGTAGAAGAAGTAGTAGTCGACCAGGTCTCCGGCCTCAGAGCTGAAGCTGTACTGGGTATTGCCTGAAACGTTGCCCGCGAAATCTGTCGTCGAGTAGTTGTCCCAGAATACGCCGTAGCCCTTGTTGGAGACCACGACCGGGATCTGGATCTGCATGTTCGCGTTGAGCATGTGGATCGTCGACCCCTTCCGGTTGATCACGCCGTCCTGATGCTGGCCAAGGCCGAACAGCGCCTCGTTCGTCGGCGAGTTGAACGTCGTCTTGACGGTGTGGGTGCCGACGCCCTCGACGGTCGTAGTCGTGAGGCTCTTGCTCGCCTCCGACAAGAGCATGGCGCCGCTCAGATCTGCGAAGGAGACGATGCCCGTGCTCTCGTTGACCATGGCCTTCATGCGGCTGGTCGTGATCGTCACGGTCCCGGAGGCTTCAGAGACGCAGAATGGGATCGCAGTGCTCCAAGCATTACTCACGGAGAGCTCGGTTTTCGTCGGAAGAGCGCTCGCGGACGTGTATTCGACGTGGAGGATATCTGCCTCACAAACCTGGACCTTCTCCTTCCCCGACCCAAGCGTGAACGTCACCCCTGTCTGGTCGACGGTGAACGATGCTCCGGACGCGTTCGGCGCGGTGCACGCCAGACCCCCAGAACCTCCCGCTCCGGCCTGGCCGCCGCTGCCCCCCGTTCCGCTCTGACCGCTCGCGCCGCCCGCACCCGTGCCGGCGCCGCCCAAGCCGCCGCTGCCGGTAGATCCCCCACTGGGGGTACCACCGGTTCCCGTCATTCCGCCGCCACTTGTTCCACCGGCACCGCCGGTTCCGATCATTCCGCCGCTTCCTGGTCTCCCGCCTGTCGACAGCGATCCACCGCTACCGGCGGAGAAGCCCCCGCTTCCCGTGGCGCCGGCCGAACCGCCGCTCGCGGCGGCTCCCCCGCTTCCGGTTCCGCCGCTGCCAGAACCGGACTGACAAGCCGCGGCCATCAGCGCCGCAGCGACGAACGTCGAGATGCCGGCAGAGACCCTTGCTATCATGGCCCCTACTGCTCGCCGGGAGGGGTTTTGTAGTGGAAAGTGAGCCGCCCAGATGAAAACCCGCGGATCAGGCCAACTTTCGAGTGCTGCGGGAATGGTCTTAGGCGTCGGGGCCGTCTTGATAGTGGGGTGCAGCGAGAGCCGAAACGTAGGATCGAGCGCCCCGCATGGGCTTCTGCCCGTCGACGAGCGCAACCCGATCCTGCTCGCCAACGACGGAGCTTACGACAACTGGCAAGGAGAGTACGCCGTCCTCCTGGCGAATGGCGGAGGCCCGCGGCTCGCGGGAATCATCGTGAACGACAGCACAGCTTGGCCCGACCTGGACACGAACATGGCCGGTTGGCGGGGGTTGGTTGCCGCAGCCCGCGCAAGCGGACTGCGCGACATCCCTGACCCCATCGCCAGCACAGGCCCTACTCTCGCCCGGCCGACGAGCGGTCGGATCGCAGACACAACCCCCAACCGATCAGAGGGCGCTCACCTGATCCTCGACACCTCTGCGAGCCTGAGTCTCCCCTACCGACCGCTGGTCGTGGTGACGGGCGGCCGATTGACGGACGTGGCAGACGCCTACCTGATGGATCCGACGATCACCGACCGCGTCGTCGTGGTTTCCTCCCTGGGAACGACGACCGATAGCGGAGGCGCCATGGGTCCCCCGAACGGCGAGATGGATCCATGGGCCGACGCGATCGTCACGGCAAGTTTTCGCTTCGTGCAGGTCAGTGCGTTTTACGACCAGACCACCGACGTACCAACGTCGAGGCTACCGGAGCTTCCTGCCAACCCCTTCGGCCAGTGGATAGAGGCAAAGCAGCAGGACATCATGAATCTTCCGCAAGCCTCGGACCAAGTCGGGGTCGTGGCGGTCGGCATTCCAAGCTTCGCCACGGCGGTGGAACGGGTCTCCGCAGGTACGCTCGTCGGAGCCGGCGCGACCGCCGGCCCCGACCTCCTCGCGGCTCCTGGCGGGCCGCTGTGGCTCGTCACTCAGAGCGCCGGTGGCGAGGCGACCGGACGCTTCTGGACGCTGCTGCTCGATCCGACTACGTACGGTCCCTGACTCCGGCATCTTGGCTACGTGCGTTTGATGCAGTCAGCTGGCGGCCATCGATTGCGCGCTCGGCGCCGACGGCCCGCGACCCCGCGCCGTCGCCTGCCGAGTGTCATCGCGCCGCGAGCCATGACGCGACCTCCGTCAGCGTCGACCCGACCGCGTCGGGACCGGGCGGCAACTCTTCGGCGGGGACGCCGAGGCGGTTCACCCAGAAGCTGGGGTATCCGAACCACCTGGCGCCGGCGGCGTCCCAGCCGCCGAACGCCGCGAACGCGATCTCTTCGCGGCTGAGCTTGAGCACGCTCGGGCCGAGCGCGTAGGCGCGCGGATCGGGCTTGAACGTCCGCGCCCGGTCGGTCGAGATGATCTCCTCGAACAGGTGCCGGAGCCCGGCGTTCACGAGCAGGTTCTCGATCATCGCAGAGGTGAAGTTCGCCAGGGGCGCCAGCCGCAGGCCGGCGGCCTTCATCGATTCGAGCGCCCCCCGCGAGTCCGGCCACGGCGCGAGCCGCTCGTACGATCCGACCAGCGTTCGACTCGCGTCGGCCGACAAGGTGATGCCGGTGGCGCGGGCGGCGTAGGCGAGGGCATCTTCTGTCACCGCGTGGAAGTCGCGGTAGTCGCCTCCGACCGTGCGGAGCCAGGTGTACTCGAACTGCCGCACCCGCCAGGACTCGCACAGCTCGCGGGCGTGTGCGGGCACGACCGTCTCCGCGACGGTCACGACCGAGCGTGGATCGAAGATCGTGAACAGATCGAACGCGACCGCCCGGATCCGCGCTCGCCGCGCGGCGACCGCCCTGGCCGCATGCGCGCTTCGAACGGAGGCGCCCAAGGCGGTGCCGGCCAGTATCCCCAGGAACTGACGTCGTCCAGACATGCTTCGATGATGGCGAGGCGCCGCCATTCGCGCCTCCACCGATGTGGCATGGTGGGAATGCATTTTTGCATGGTCGGTTATCCTGACGGTCGCGATGCTTGACTGGGACGACCTCCGTTTCTTCCTTGCAGTCGCTCGGCACCGAACGATGTCGGAGGCGGCGCGCACGCTGCGGGTCGCGCAGCCGACCGTCGGTCGGCGCATCACCGCGTTCGAGCGCAAGCTGGGCGCGAGCCTGTTCGTCCGCTCCGGAACGGGGTGGGCGCTGTCACCAGCCGGCCAGGGCATCCTCTCGAACGCAGAGGAGATGGAGGCGCAGGTCCTGGCCGCCGAGAACCGCGCCTCCGGCCGCGACGCGGGGCTGGCCGGCGAGGTCCGGATCACCGCCTCGGAGTGGATGATCGCCACCGTGCTCGGGCCCTCCTTGGAGCCATTTCTGGCCCGTCATCCCGCGCTCTCGATCGATCTCGTCGCCGAGGCGCGCAAGCTCAACCTCCTTCGTCGCGACGCCGACATCGCGGTGCGACCGTCGAAATTCCAGCAGCTCGAGATCGTCCAGCGCGCGGTCGGCGCCATTCAGTTCGGTCTCTACGCCTCGGATGGCTATCTCAGCCGCATGGGCACGCCGGATTTCACCGTCCAGGGTCGGGGCCACGCGCTCGTGGCGGCCAGCGCCGGAATGGGCACCACGATCGTCGACCTCGC
>DASZVW010000809.1:0-7905 GCA_035546895.1 Polyangia bacterium | reverse complement strand
GACGTTCTGGTCGCCGGCCAGGAGGCGCTCCAGGTCCTGTTCCAGCTCGGACATCGTCTGGTAGCGGCGCGCGCGGTCCTTCTCCATCGCGCGCATCACCACCGCGTCGACGGCGTCGGGGATCCCCAGCTCGGGGCGCAGCCGCGACGGCGCGGCCGGCTCGTGGGTCAGCACCTGCGAGATGATCTGCAGGTAGTTGTTGGCCCGGAACGGCACCTCGCCGGTCAGGCACTCGTAGAGCAGCACGCCGAGCGCCCAGATGTCGGCCCGATGGTCGAGGTCCTCGTCGCCGCGCGCCTGCTCGGGCGACATGTAGAGCGGCGTCCCCAAGAGGAGCCCGGTGTGCGTCAGCCGATAGGCCTCCGGCCCCTCGTCGCCGCCCGGCTTGACCGCCTTGGAGATCCCGAAGTCGACCACCTTCACGAAGTCGGCGTCGCCGCGCCGGACCAGATAGAGGTTCTCCGGCTTGACGTCGCGGTGGAAGATCCCCTTGGCGTGCGCGGCGCCGAGCGCGCTCGCCGCCTGGCGCGCGATCCGCAGGCTGCGCTCGATCGGCAGCGGCGCCTCGCGGCGCTCGAGCTCGGCCAGCGACTCGCCGTCGAGGAACTCCATCACCACGAACGAGCGCCCGTCGTCGGTGGTCCCGAAGTCGGTGACGTCGACGATGTTCTGGTGGCCGATCGAGCTCGCCAGCCGCGCCTCTTGCAGCAGGCGGGCGACGAAGTCGCTCTTGGCGTGGAACTTCTCCAGCAGCACCTTGACCGCCACCCGCTTGCCGATGAGCGCGTGCTTGGCCTCGTAGACCGCGCCCATCCCCCCCTCGCCGATCCGGCGCACCACCTCGTAGCGCCCCGCCAGCACCGTGCCGATGAGCGAGTCGAACTGCTGCTCCGGCTCGGGGGCCGCCGCCGTGGCCGGCGCGGCCGCCGCCTGCGGCCCCTCGGGGACGGTGGGGGCGCTCCCCAGCCGCACCCGGCTCGACTCGTCGGCGGCGACGGCCAGCGCCGCCCCGTCGCGCGGGCAGATCTCCGTCCCCGGGGGGTAGTCGGTCTGGCAGGTGGGGCAGCTCGGCACGCGCGGATCTCAGTCTACAACTTGACATGCTGGGCCGGTTCTTTTCAGAGTGCGCCGACAGAAAATGCAGACGCCGGCGCGCGCGTTCATCTTCGACCTCGACGGAACCCTGGCCGACACCATGCCGTCCCACTTCGTCGCCTGGACCAAGCTGGCCGAGCGGCACGGGCTCACCTTCCCCGAGGCACGCTTCTACGCCCTGGGCGGCGTGCCGACCGACAAGATCGCGGCGATGCTGATCACGGAGGCCGGGCTGGCGCTCGATCCCAAGGCGCTGGCGCTGGAGAAGGAGCAAACCTACTACGACGGCCTCGGCCCGGGCGGCATCCGCGGCATCGAGCCGGTGCTGGCGCTGGCCCGCGGCCACCGCACGGGGAACGAGGGGCCGCTGGCCGTGGCCTCGGGGAGCGTCCGGCGCCTGGTGACCCGGACGCTGGAGGCGCTGGGGATCGCCGACTGGTTCGCCGCCGTGGTCACCGCCGAGGACACCACCCGCCACAAGCCGGAGCCGGACGTATTTCTGGAAGCCGCGCGCCGGCTGGGCGCCGACCCCGCCGCCTGCACCGTCTACGAGGACACCGACATCGGACTCGAGGCCGCCCGCCGCGCCGGCATGCAGCCGGTCGACGTCCGCCCGCTGATCGCCGCCGCCGCCGCTACGAAGCCCGCTGTTTGATCCCGAAAAACGACGCTATTTTCGACATGAGCTGGGACTTCTGGACCGAGGTCGGCGTGGTCAGGGCGGGGGCCTCGCCGAGCGCCGCCTGGCGCTGGGACAGGATGTCGCTGATGACGCCGGCCAGCTCCGGCTTCTCCTGCACGATCTCCTGGAACGCCTCCTTGTCGACGATGTAGCACTCGGCGTCGGTCTTGGCGACCACCGTCGCGGCCCGCATGGCGCCCGTCATGAGCGACATCTCGCCGAAGAACTGCCCCTCGCTGAGCGTGGCCACCTCCTGCGAGGCGCCGAGCACGCCGATCCGCACCGCCACCTGGCCGCTGCGCACGAGGTAGAGAGAGTCGCCGGGGTCGCCCTGGCGCAGGATGGTCTCCCCCGGCCCGAAGATCGTCATGCGCAGCCGCCGCGACAGGCGATCGATCCGCTCGGCGTCGAGCGCGCGGAAGACGTCGACCCGCGAGAGGGCGTCGACCCGCCGCGCGTCCTCCGCGTCGTCCTTGCGGCGGGCCCGCACCTCGTTGATCTCGGTCAGGTTCACGTTGCGCGAGGGGAAGGGGATCTCCATCCCCGCGCGGTGGAGCGCGTACCAGATCGCGCTGCGCACGGCGCTGTCCATCGAGTCGTCGCGCTGCACGTCGTCCATCCAGTAGCGGACCGCGTAGATCGACGCGTCCTCCTTGAACTCGCGCAGGATGCAGTCGGCGGCCGGCTCGGCGCGCACGAACGGCAGCGCCCGCACCGCCTCGGCGATCACCTCGCGCACGCGCGCCGGCGGGTGGCGGA
Source organism: Polyangia bacterium (assembly GCA_035546895.1). Lineage (GTDB taxonomy): Bacteria > Myxococcota_A > Polyangia > Fen-1088 > Fen-1088 > JADGRB01. The sequence continues at coordinate 5,369 of DASZVW010000809.1, read as the reverse complement.
AGTGGACACGCACGGTGATCCACTGCCGGTGCGCGGTGGTCGGCCGGCTGTAGTTGACGATCGTCGCCCGGGTGATCGCCGAGTTGGGGATCATCATCAGGTCGCCGTTCTTGCTGACGATGGTGGTGGCGCGCCAGCGGACCTCGCGGATCTTCCCGGATATCCGGTCGTCGAGGCTGATCCAGTCACCGATCTCGAAGTCGCGCTCGAGCTGCAGCGCCAGCCCGGCCATCACGTTCCCCAGCGTCTCCTGCAGCGCGAGGCCGATGACCGCGGTGGTGAGCACCGAGGCGGTGAACACCTTGGTGACGTCGACCTCCGAGCGGGTGAGCAGCAGCGCCGCGGTGATGAGGTAGGCGATCCCCTGCCAGCAGGTCGCGCAGGATGCGCGGGATCTCGCGCCGGACCAGCACCACGTCGAACAGCAGCAGGCCGGAGGCGATCACCGCCGCGAACGAGAACAGCAGCACCGGCAGCAGGCGCAGCCAGTCGTGGTGGGCCGGGGCCGGGACCGGCGGCCGGAACACCCCCAGCGCCAGCAGCGCCACCAGGTAGGCGCCCGCGAAGAAGATCCCGGCCTTGACCCGACCGCGCTCAGTCGCCGGGACGACGAACCGCAGCAGGAAGAGCACGACCAGCAGCCCGACCGCCACGACGGGAAGCGATCCTTGGGCCGACCACTCGTGTGCGAAACGCGAGGGCAAGTCCCCGGCACTTTATCATGGCTACCCCTGAGCCCGCTCGCTACGCGCGCGCCGGCAGGCCGGGGAGAGAGACGAGCGTGTCGGCGGCGACGCGGAGGCCGTCGTCGCTCCGCGTTCCGCCCCGAATCGACAGGACGTGGCCGCGGGCGGCGCGGTCGAGCGGTTCGTTGGCGGGGGCTCGGTGGCGCGCCAGCCGAATCACGGGGTGGCGGCCGTCGGGACCGCAGACGAAGAGGCGCAGGCGGCCCTTCTCCGGGAGAGGGTCGCTGACGACTCGGCAGAGAGAAGGGGCGGCGGGCACCGGCGCCAGCTGCAGCACCAGATAGCTGAAGTCGACGCGGGGGCGCGAGGGGACGGGGGCGGCGTCGTGGCACCAGTCGCGGTCGCGGGCGAGCGCCGGACAGGGGCCGGTCCAGAAGCAGGGGGCCACGACGTGCAGCCCGGCCGCCAGGAGCTGGTCGCGGAGCGCCAGCAGCTCGCGCGAGGTCTCGCGCAGCGCAGGCTCGATCAGGATCAGGCGGCCGGCGGGCGCGAGCAGGCGCTCCGCCCAGGCGAGCACGCGCTGCGCGCGGAGGGCGATGCGTTCGGGCGGCGCCCGATCGACGAAGAGCTCGTTCAGGAGATGCGCGGCAACGAGGAGATCGAACCGCCCCTCCACGGCCGGCAGCTCGACCGCCAGGTTGGCGCGAACCACGCCGGGGCCGGCCGTGCGGTCGACCTCGACCAGCTCGAGGTCGACGCCGAACCGGGCGCGCAGCGTCCGCCCGACGGTGCCCGTCCCGGTCCCCAGATCGATCGCCCGCGCCGGCGGCGGCGCGCCCGGCGCGCCCCAGACCTCATCGAGGACGCGGGCCAGGGCGGCCTCGGTCCGGGGCGCGATCTCGCGCGCATACTCGCCGCGCAGCCCGGCGTCGGCCAGGTACGGGGTGCCGATCAGCTCCCGCGCGCCCACCAGGCCCTGGTGAACGGCCGAGCCGCGCCGCGGGCCGCGCCCCCGAGGTGGGGCCACGGTCTAGCCCTTCCCGAAGATGTCCTTGAAGCTGACGATCGCCAGCACGCCGAGCAGCAGCACGAACCCGGCCGTGTGCACCGCCGCCTCGACGCGCGGGTTGACCTGCTTGCGGGTGACCGACTCGATCGCAAGGAACACCGCGCGCCCGCCGTCGAGCGCCGGCACCGGCAGCAAGTTGAAGAGGCCGAGGTAGACCGAGAGCAGGATCAGGATCCCCAGGAAATCGACCACCCCGCGCGACGCCGCCTTGGCGATCTGCTTGGTGATCCCGATCGGCCCCGACAGATCGGCGTGCACCTTCCCGCGGATCATCCCGTAGAGCCCCTCGAGGATCCCGACCGAGGCGTAGTACGGGTAGACGCTCGCCTCCTTGAGCGCGCCGCCGACGCCGATCGGCGTCCGCTGATCGATCGGCCCGATCTGGATCCCGACCTGGTAGACGCCCGCCATGTTGTCGGCGGTCACGTCGAAGGTCATCGGCTTGCCGTCACGGAGGACCTTGATGCTGACCGGCCTCCCCTGCGCCGTCTGGATGACGTCGGTGATGGGGTGATCGGCGTCGACGGCCTGGCCATTGGCCGAGACGAGCACGTCGCCCGCCTTCATCCCGGCCGCCGCGGCCGGACGCCCCGCCACCGGCTCCAGGACCTTCTGCGTCTTCGACGGCATCCCGAAGGCGAGGAGGACGAACAGCGTGAGCACGAAGGCCGTCAGGTAGTTGGCCGCCGGCCCCGCCAGGATGGTCGCCATCCGCATCCAGCGCGGCCGGTTCGGGTAGACCATCGGATCGGTGCGGTCGAACTCCTCGTTGGGGTTCATGCCGGTGATCTGCACGAAGCCGCCCAGCGGGATGGGCGCGATCTGGAACGTCGTCCCCTTGTGCTTGAACCCGAGCAGCGTGGGGCCGAAGCCGATGGAGAACCGCTCGACCCGCATGCCGCACAGCCGGGCCACCAGGAAGTGCCCCCCCTCGTGCAGCACGATGAGGAGGCCGAGCCCGATGATCGCGACGACGATCGACACCATTGGGGCAAGAGTAGCACGGCGTGCGGCGCCCCGCGGGCAAGCTCGCCGGCAGGGGGCGGCCGGCGCATCCGGCGGCTCAGGCCGCGAGGAAGCGGAGGACGGGCCGCAAGAAGAGCGGCATCGGGCGGCGAGGCCGCGATCCGACGATGTCGATCCCCAGCTCCTGGGCGCGGCGCTCGAACACCGCCTCGAACAGCAGCCCCGGGCTGCTGGCGCGGACGATCACCGGGAGCGCCGCCAGCCGGCGCGCGACCACGTACCGGCCCCGGAGCACGACCGCGTCGCGCCCGGCCTGCAGCCGCGACAGCGCCCAGCCGAGCGGCGCCAGCGAGACCGGCTTTCCCGCGTCGAGCAGGACCACCACGTCGCCCCGCGCCTCGGAGGCGCCGCGCAGGAACGGGCGCCCGGCCGACTCGCGACCGAGGACGCACAGCTCCGGGATCGATCCGATCAGCAGGTTGATGATCGAAAAGCTGTTGTCCGACGACCCGTTGTTGACCGCCAAGATCTCGAACGGGCGGCCCAGACGGCCGAGGTGGGCCGCGATCGATCGGATCTCGTGACCGATCGAGTCCTCGTGATCGCCGACCGCGACCACGACGGAGATCTCGGGCACGCGCTGCGACAGGGGGCTGTTTCGCACGGCATGACCGAGAACAGCATGGAACATGCCGGCCGCCGGGCGTCAGTGTTTTCGATATCTTAGATCCCCGCGCGCGCATCAGGTGCGAACCGGGCTTCGCACGTCAAGGGCCTGACGTGCGAATTCGGTTACACGGCGCTGACCGCATGGTTACAGCGCGCCGATCGCCTGGGCCAGCGCCGAAACGTCGCTGGTGGCGACCACCGGGATGCCGACCGCTCGAGCTTCGCGAGCCGCGATCGGCGCCCCTTCCGTGCGGCCGTTCGGAAGGCGCAGCGACGGGAGCGCGAAGAGATCGGCCGCCCGCAGCCAGTCCGCGACCTCGGCCCGCGCGACCGCGCCGGCGAGGCGCAACGGGACCTCGAGCGTGGCCGCGAGCCGGGCGAGCCGCGGCCGTTCGGGCCCCTCGCCGAGGATGACCAGCTCGGGCCTACGCGCGGCGGTCGAGCGGGCGCGCGCCCGGGCGCAAGCGTGAAGCAGCAGCGCGTGTCCCTTGATGGGGACCAGGCGCCCCCCGGCCAGCACCGTCGGCGCCGCGAGCCCGAGCCGGCTCCGGAGCCGCGCGTCGGCGCCGAGGCGGGGCGGGAACAGCGCGGCCGGAACCTCGAGCGCCTCGACCGCACCGACCGGCCCCGCCGCCCCCGCCAGCCGCGCGAACCGCGCCTGGAGATCCGCGCTCACGAAGCGGAGCTCGGTCCCGTCACCGACGAGCCGGCGGGCGACGGTGCGGCCGAGCGGAATTCGCTCCAGCAGCGCCACGTCCCCGGAGTGCGCGTAGGCGCGCCGCCTGAGGGCCGGCGCCGCCGCCGAGGCCGCCAGCGCCGAGGGGACGAGCCAGTGCGCCTCGATCGCCTCCCAGCGCGGCGAGAGCGCCCGCGCCGCCGCCGCCAGCGCCGCCGAGAAGCGCGCCGCCTCCAGCCAGATCGCGCCGCCCCGCTCGAGCGCCTCCGGCGCCCCCGCGCCGAAGAAGAGCGGAGGCGCGGTCGCGATCCGGCGGACCGTGAGCGGCCCCTCGGCGTCGACTGAGGCGCGTGCCCCCGCGGCCACCACCTCGACCGTGTGCCCGGCCTCGACCAGCCGGCGCGCCCGATCGGCGACGAAGCAGCCGGCGTAGTCGCCCGGGTGGCGGGGGAACGAGGTGGTCAGGAGACCGATTCGCACGACGCCTCATCGCCTTCGCGCGACGCCGGGCGCGCGGGGACCCGCCCGCGCAGCCGCCGCGCGAACGCGCGCAGGAGCAACCAGGCGATCGGCAGCGCCACCCGGCTCGGCCGCAGGCCCGACCGCCAGGCCGGGCCGTAGACGGGCCGGACCGGGACGTCGACCACCCGCGCCCCCGCCGCCCCCAGCCGGACCAGCACGTCGTTGGGATAGCCGTAGCGCGGGAACATCCGCCCCGGCCCGAGCGCGGCCAGCGCGGCGCGCGAGGCGACCGTGTATCCACACTGCGAGTCGAAGAGCCGCCAGTAGCCGGAGCCGAGCCGGGTCAGCCACGACAGGAGAGCGTTCCCCACCAGCCGCACCGGCGGGATCTGCCGCCACCCCCCCGGCCAGGCCAGGCGGTTCCCCTTCGCGTAGTCGGCCTCCCCGTCGACCACCGGCGCCAGGAGCCGCGGCAGGTCGGCCGGATCCATCTGCCCGTCGCCCGCCATGACCGCCGTGGCGTCCGCGCCGAGCTCGAGCGCGCGCGCGTAGCCGGTGGCGATCGCCGCCCCGACCCCGCGGTTCACCGGGTGGACGATCACCTCGACGCGCGCCCCCGGTCCTGCGGCCGCCCGGGCGCAGGCGGCCGTCGCGTCGCTGCTGCCGTCGTCGACGACGATCACATGATCGACGAACCCCGGTACCACACCGATCGCGGAGGCGATCTTGTCGGCTTCGTTGAACGCCGGGACGACCACGGCGACGCGGCGGCTGCGAAACATCGACGTAGCATTCGCCGAGCCCGCCGGATCGGTCAAATGCGGAAGGGTCGGGGTCTCAG
>DASZVW010000808.1:0-6905 GCA_035546895.1 Polyangia bacterium | reverse complement strand
CGTGGCAGGTGGCGCAGGAGACGTTCACCGGCGTCCCCTTGGGGACGCGCGCGGCGGCGACCGGGCGGCCGATCGAGTCGACCAGCGTGGAGGCGCCCGAGAAGCGGGTGTCGAAGTAGAACGCCTGCCCGAGCGCCGCGGCGGCCGGATCGTTCCAGTGCGCGTTCGAGGTGTCGGGGGGCGGGGCGGGGAGCGGCGACAGCGTCTGGACGCGCGCCCACTCGAGGTCGGTCCAGTCGCAGCCGGCGCTCCCGCAGAAGACCTTGTCGGTGGCGTGGCAGCCGACCAGCAAGGCGCCCGTCGAGATCACTGCCGTTGCGATCAGCCGGACCGGGCGCCCCACGTCCCGCAACGAATAACACGCGCTCCGACCGAGCGTCCAATCATGAGCCGGCCGGCGCGGCGGCGAAATCTTGCCGCCGCCGGCGGCTTCGGCCGCGCGCCGGCGCGGCGGACCGGTGTGCTAGCTTGGCGGCCCGTGCTCAACCTGCGCAACCTCGATCGGGCCGAGATGGCCGAGGCCCTGGCCGGGGCCGGCGTCGCCGTGGCGCCGCCGCTGGCGCAACGGATCTTCGCCCGCGTCCACGGGGACGGCGCGGCGGGGTTCCCGCCGGGCGCGGTGCGGGGGCTCTCCCACGCCGCCGCCGCGGCGCTGGAGCGCGCCTGCGAATGGCCCGAGCTGGAGATCGTCGAGCGGCGCCGCGCGGCCGACGGGTTCGTGAAGTACCTGTTCCGCACCGGCGACGGGCACGCCGTCGAGGCGGTGCGGATCCCGCTGCCCGATCCCGCCGACGCCCGCGCGCTCAAGGAGCGCCGCCGGGCGGGGCAGGCGGCGGCGCTGGAGGCGCTGCCGACCGCCAAGTACACCGTCTGTCTCAGCTCGCAGGTCGGCTGCGCGCTGGCCTGCGACTTCTGCGCGACCGGGCGCCTGGGCGGCGTGCGGAGCCTCAAGACCTGGGAGATCCTGGCCCAGCACCGGGCCATCGCCGCCGAGGCCGACCACCCGGTGCGCGGCGCCGTCTTCATGGGGATGGGCGAGCCGTTCCTGAACTACGAGAACGTGATCCGCGCGGCGCGCATCCTGAGCGATCCGGCGGGGCCGGCTATCGCCGCCAAGGCGATCTCGATCTCCACGGCCGGCGTGCTCCCGGCCATCCGCCGCTTCACCGCCGAGGGGCACCGCTTCCGCCTCATCCTGTCGCTGGGCGCGCCGACGCCCGAGCTGCGGCGGGTGCTGATGCCGATCGAGGACCGCTGGCCGCTCGCCGAGGTGCTGCCCGCCGTGCGCGCGCACGCCGAGGCGCGCGGCGTGCGGGCCACGCTGGCCTACGTGGTCATCGGCGGCGGCGTCAACGCCACCCCGGCGCACGCGCGGGCGCTGGGCGCGCTGCTGGCCGGGACGCGCGCCAAGCTGAACCTCATCGACGTCACCGACGAGACCGGCCGCTACGCGCGGGCCGGCGAGGAGGAGCTGCGCGCGTTCCGCGACGTGCTGTCGGCGCTCGGCGTCCCGGTCGTCCGGCGCTATTCCGGCGGCGCCGACATCGCCGCGGCGTGCGGGACGCTGGCCGCCACCCGCAAAGGGGGTCCGGAGGCCCTCGTCCCGCTCCGCCCGGCCCCCTGAGGGGCGCCGCTATCGCCGCCGCGGCTTGGCGGTCTCGCAGACGATCTGGCGGCCGCCGAGCTCCTTGCCGGCCAGCCCGGCCACGATCTTCTCGGCGTCGCCGGGGGCGACGTTGAGGTAGGTGTGCGTGTTCATCACGTCGACCTCCGAGACGCCGACCTCGCCGACCTGCGCGGTCAGCAGATCGCGGATCTCGCGCTCCGAGGCGCCGTCCTTGCGCCCCAGGTTGAGGTAGAGGCGGGTGACGTCGGACGGCGTCTCGGAATGAGGCGCGTCGGTGACGGCGGGCGCACTCTCGGTGGCCGGCGTGCCCTCGGCCGTCGGGGCGGGAGGCGGCGCGGCAGTCGCACCGGCCCCCTCCTGGCCGCCGGTCTGCGCGCGCTCCTCGCTCCAGACCTCCCAGAACTCGCGCTCGGCGGGCGGCGGATCGTTGCGCAGCGGGGCGGGGCTGTGCCGCTCGGGGCGGCGGGGTCCGCGCTCTTCGCGGGATCCGCGCTCTTCGCGGCGGCCTCGCGCTTCGCGGTCCGGGCGCTCCCGCGGCGGACGATCGCCGTACGCGGGACGACCGCGATCGCGATCCCGGTCGCGCGGGCGCGGGCGATCATTGCCGCGCTCGTATGGGCGCTCCGATCGTTCGGCGCGGGGCGAGTCCGGAGAGGCGCTCGCCGCGGCCGGGCGCGGCGCGGGCACGGGGACCGCCACCGGCGCCACCGGCATCCCCTCGACGCTGGCGAAGCTGTGCGCCAGTAGCGCGGCGACCAGCCGCTCGCCGTCGACGGCGCCGATGAGCCGGCGGGCCAGCGCCCGCCACTCGGCGCCGGGCTCGGTGGTCAGCGCCCGCCGCAGCACCAGCACCCGCTCCCCCTCGCGGTGCGAGCGGATCTCGGCCTCCGACGGCAGCGCGCGCTCCTCGGGTTTGATCTTGTAGAGGAGCTTCAAGTAATAGAACGACCCCACCTCGGTGGGGCCGATGAGCGAGACCGCCGTCCCCTTGCGCCCGGCGCGCCCGGTGCGGCCGGTGCGGTGGATGTAGACCTCGGGCGACTCGGGGAAGGTGTAGTTGAAGACGTGCGAGAGGTTCTCGATGTCGATGCCGCGCGCGGCGACGTCGGTGGCCACCAGGAACTTGATCCCGCCGGCGCGCATCCGCCCCAGCACCCGCTCGCGGTCGCTCTGCGACAGGTCCGAGGAGATCGCCTCGGCGTCGTGGCCGTGCTGGCGCAGGAACTCGGCGACCCGGCCGGTCTCCTCGCGCGTGTTGCAGAAGATGATCGCCGAGACCGGCTCCTCGAAGGCCAGGATCTGCAGGAGCTCGTGCTCGCGCTGGATCGCCGGGATCGAGTAGTAGAGGTGCTTGATGTCGTGGACGCCGACGTAGTCGGCCGACAGCTTGAGGAACTCCGGGTTGCGCAGGTACCGGCGCGAGAGGCGCTGGATCCCCTCGGGGACGGTGGCCGAGAAGAGCATCGTCTGCCGCTCGGTCGGCGTCTTCTCCAGGATGTCCTCGATGTCCTCCTGGAAGCCCATCGACAGCATCTCGTCGCACTCGTCGAGCACGGCGCAGCGGACGCGATCGAGCCGCAGCGTCCCCCGCCGCAGGTGATCGAGCACGCGCCCCGGCGTGCCGCACACGATCTGCCCGCCGGCGTGGAGCTGCTCGACCTGCCGCCCCATCGGCGCGCCGCCATAGACGGGGACCACGGTGAGGCCGCGGTAGGCGCAGATGCGCGCCAGTTCGGAGGCGACCTGCAGCGCCAGCTCGCGCGTCGGCAGGAGGACGATGGCCTGCACGAACTTGTCCTCGGGCTTCACGATGCTGCTCGCGAAGGGGATGCCGAAGGCGGCGGTCTTGCCGGAGCCGGTGCGCGACTGGACCATCAGGTCGCGCCCCTCGGTCACCAGCGGCAGCGTGGCGGCCTGCACCGGCATCGGCTCTTGGAAGCCCATCTCCTCGAGCGCGCGCAGCACGTCGGCGTGCAGCCCGAGCTCGGCGAAGCTGAGCGTCGGCGCGGCCGGCTCGGCCGGCTCGGCGGCGCCCTCGGCCGGGGGCGCCGCGGGGGCCGAGGAGGGGGGGGGAATCTGGAATGCGGAGTCGTCGTTGGTCATCATGGTTTCATCTCTCCCGAATCGCGGCGAGACGGTCTCGAAGTCGATCGAGCCGCGGCGCCTCTGTCTTGCCGAAATGGATCAGCTCCTTGTCGTAGGTCTGCTCCGTCTCGTGCAGCTCACCGTGGATCACGGCCAGCTGCTCCCATTGTTTGGCGAGCGGCCCGGGGCGGGCGTCGCCGTAGCGGCAGCGGTGTCCGGCCGCCTGCCACTGTCCATCCCATAGCCCGCGCGCCTCGGACCAGCGCTGGGCCTGGTCGGCGTCGTAGTGCGCCACCAGGTGATCGAAGTCGTCGAGGTGGCGCTCCAGCGCCTGCTCGAGGTCGGCCAGCTCGTCCGCGCAGCTCTCCAGATCGCCCGCGGAGGCGCCCACCGGCGCCGAGAGCGGCTGGGCGTGGCGCCGCCGGTAGATCGTCACCCCCACCGAGGTCAGCAGGTAGAAGCTCCCCAGCGACACGAACGTCAGCACGAGCCAGGACAGAAATCGACGGTACCGGCGAAATTCGGGGGGGGAGGCGGGCGATTCGGGAGACATACACGGTCGGGGCGCGAGCGGAGCGCCGCTCGCGTCGTCGTCCCCGGAGCGCCGGGGCGCGCCCAGAACCTACGGGGCGGCGCCGGGCGTGTCAAATCGGGGCCTCTCAGGGGCTGGGGACCGCGACCACGAAGGCGCCGTTTGCGTCGGTGACCACCTGCGCGCGCAGGGTGGGGGCCGGCGGGACGGCGCAGTCGGTCCCGGTGCACTGCGGATCGTAAAACCGCACGGTGGTGGAGGAGAGCGGCGTGCCGTCCTGGCCGACCACCATCCCCTCGACGGCCACCGCGGCCGGCAGCGTCACCTCGTGGTCGAGGTCCTGACCGACCTGTAAGGACTCCGTGAGCCGCGGCGCCGCCGAACCCGCAGGGGGATCGTAGTCGAGCTGATAGGTCCCGGGGTCGAGCGGGAAGCTGAACCCACCCTGGGCGTCGGTGGTCGTGCTGCCGGGCGAAGCCGGGGTCGACGGGCAGTTCCCCGTCGGCTGGGGCCCGGGCGTGGCGGTGATGGCGACGTTGGCCAGCGCGTATCCTTGCGCGTCCCGCACCGTCCCCGCCAGCACCGGCCGGGTGAGGAGCGTGATGGTGCCCGACGAGGGGGGCGGCGCCGTCGAGCCGAGGGCGGCGCCGCTGGTGACCGACACCGACGAGCAGGTCGTCCCGCTGCTGGAGGTCGGCGGCGGGATCGCGACCAGCGTGTAGCTCCGCGGCGCCCCGGCGGTGCCGGGCAGGAGGCCGAGGCTGGCGACGCCGGGGGCCGAAGTCCCCGTCGTCGCGGTGTACGAAAACTGGGTGCTGCCGACGCTGGTCGTGGCCAGCGTCGTCTGCGCCTGGACCGTCACCCCGCCGATCGGTTGGGCGCGGGCGTCGACCACCGCGATGCCGAACAGGTTCGGGGTGGTGTAGGCGGGGAGCATGATCGGCATCGTCCCCAAAGGCGAGTAGGGGGTGGGGACCTGGGCGGGCACCATGATGGGCATGGAGACGAACCAGGGATCGGTGGGGTTCTGCGGCGGCGTCAGCGGCGTGAGCTGGACGGTGAGCGCGTTGCCGGCCGCCGCGGCCGGCACCAGGAGCTGAAACGCGCCCTGCGCGTTGGTCAGCGGGGCGTTGCTCACCAGCGCGCCCGCTTCGAAGGCGCGCGCCACGAAGGTGGTGGCCGGCGGCGTGGCGAACGCCGACTCCAGCGTCCCGCTGATCGAGAAGTTGCCGGCGGCGATCTGCGCCCCCACGTTCGCCGCCAGGGTCACGGTCGAGGTGTAGGGCGGGCTCTGCTGGTCCGAAGGGGGCAGGGGGACGAGCGCCAGCGTGGCCGGGACGCCCGCCGATACCAGGTGTAAAGGGACGCTCAGCGACGCGCTCAGCGAGCTCGTCGAGGCGCCGCTGGCAGGTGCCTCGAAAGTGAGCGCCGGGCGCCCGGCGATGAGCGAGGGGACCGTGATGACGACGTTGGCGCTCGCGGGGAGCGCGGCGCTCGCGGGCGCCGTGAACGTGGCGCTGACCGCCGACTGCGCGTCAGCCATGAGCGGGTGGCTCGCCAGCGCCGAGAGGTCGAAGCCGGCGAGCTGCGTGATGGCCGCGCTGGACGAGCTCGGTGGCGTGATCTCGACGGCCCACACGAGGCTCCCGGTCAGCGCGGGGAGACAGGCGGTGGTCGTGCAGCGCGGGCCGACCGAGCCGCCGGCGCCGGTCGATCCGCTGCTCCCGGCGAGGCCGCCGCTGCTGGAGCCCGCCCCCGCGCAGGCCACCAGCGTGCTCGCCCCCGCCGCCAGGGCCATGAGCGCGAGCGTGCTACCGAAACGGCCGGTCACGGCGACGCCCCCGAGCTCGCCTGGCAGGGCATGACCACGGTCCAGAAGGCGTGGACGACATGGCCGTCGACCGGATCGGCGAGCGTGTCGAGCGCGTGGTTGGGATCCGCCAAGACCAGGTCCATGATCGGGCTGTCGGCGACGATCAGCGTGAGCTGGTGGGTCGAGTTGGAGTTCGGCGCCGGGTTGATCCCGCAGTCGAGGTGAAAAGGCGGGAGCGCGCTGTTGATGGAGCCTCCGTTCGCGGGCGGAGCGATCTGGGCGACCGGTCCGCCGGTGCGGGTGATGCTCGAGTAGGGCGGGTAGTCGATGGCCCAGCGGTCGTAGAGCTTGACGCCGGCCTGAGAGTCGGTCACCTGCACGTTGAAGTCCGCGCCCTGGCTGCCGACCACCACCGAGGCCCCCTCGACCGGCATGGAGTTCGCGATGTAGGGGACCGACTGCGGTTGATCGGGCGGGTCCTGAAATTCGGGCGCCACCGGGATGATGCAGGCTGACATCGCAGAAACTGAAGCGAGCAGGACGCTCCGGACGAGCGTCGTGAACAGCAGAGAACGTGCCAGCCGGTGATCTGCCCAGGGCGGGCGGTCGGCCAGCCCGCCGGCCCGCGCGGTCCGGACATCGATGTCAGGGGTGGCGTGGATTTGCACGGTCCGTGGCGGCGCGCGCGGCGCTACGCCCCTCCGCCGGGGGCGCCCGGATCGGGCGTCTGGTCGTCGAGCAGCGGGCCGTCGCCCTTCTCGAGATGCCGGAAGATCGTGCGCGGGTCGACGCCCAGGTCGCGCGCGGTCTTGGTGCGGTTGCCGTTGTTGATGGCCAGCACCTCGTTG
>DASZVW010000807.1:0-5415 GCA_035546895.1 Polyangia bacterium | reverse complement strand
GTGTTCGGGCTGCTGGCGCCGGCGGTGCTGTTCTTCCGGCTGCGCGAGCACGAGCAGATCGCCGACCGCAGCGGCCCGGTCGACGCCCGCCCGCGCGGCGGCGCGCTCCGCCCGGGCTTCGCCGCCTACCTCGCCGCCTGCGTGCTGTTCGCGCTGGGAAATTCGTCGGACGCCTTCCTGCTGGTGCGCGCCAAGGAGCTCGGCTGGTCGGCCACCCAACTGCCGCTCATCTGGACCTTCCACCACCTGGTGAAGTCGATGGCGGCGCTGCCGGGCGGGGCGCTCTCCGACCGGCACTCGCGGGCGCTGGTGGTGGGCGCCGGGTGGATCGCCTACGCGCTCACCTACGTGGGGTTCGGCCTCGCCAGCGCGCGCTGGCAGATCCTGGTGCTGTTCCTGGCCTACGCGCTCTACCACGGCCTGGCCGAGGGGGCCGAGCGGGCGATCGTCGCCGACCTGGCCGAGCGGGGGGCGCGCGGGCGGGCCTTCGGCCTCTACCACGGGCTCACCGGGGCGGCGGCGTTGCCGGCGGGCCTCCTCACCGGCTGGATCTGGGACCGCGCGGGCGCCGCCTGGGCGCTGGGCATCAACGCCAGCTGCGCCGCCGCCGGCGCCCTCTGGCTGTTCGCCCTCAGCTTCGCCGGCCCCCTCCGCCGCCCGTCGGTCTCGTAGCGCCGAGAGTGCCCGGGCGCGCGGCCTGTGGTCTTGACGAGCTAGGATGCTAGTATTATAGAATCCTAGTACGATGGCGGACGAGGTGAAGCAGTTCAACGTCTATCTGCCGACGGAGCTGATCCGGGAGGTGAAGCACCACGCCGTCGAGACCGAGCGGTCGCTCTCCGCCATCGTCGCGGAGGCGTTGCGCGCCCACCTCGCCGAGCACCGGCGCAAGAGGAGCAAGCATGGGAACTAAAGGCATCGACGGCATCCTCGTCGAGACGCACAACTGGGGGGCCACGGTGGCCTTCTGGAAGGGCCTGGGGTACGAGCTGGAGTTCGAGACCGACCACCACTCGGGCCGGCTGCGCCACCCGGCGGGGGGGCCCTACATCTTCGTGGCCGAGCGGGCGGCGGGACGGCCGCTCCAGATGGTGCTGGGCGTCGCCGTCGCCGACGCCGGGAAGTTCAGGCCCCCTCCGAGCGGCGCGGTGGTGCGCCCGTTCGAGGAGCAGCACTGGCCCGCCCTGCAGATGCTGCTCGCCGATCCCGACGGACGGCCGATCGCCGTCGAGGCGCCGCTCCCCCGAACCAGGAAACCGGCCGTCCGGCGCGCGCGGCGGCCGGCCCGCAAACGCTGAGGTCATCATGCCGAACGACGGAGCCGAGAAGCCCGACAACACCGCGGTGCGGGTCGCCCTCTGGCGCGCCTTGCACCTGGAGCTCGATCCGCCGCCCCACGTGCTGGAGGACCGGATCGGCCTGGCGCTGGCGGCGCCCGAGGCGGGCTGGCGCGCGCGGCCCGACATGGACCCCGAGCGGACGCGGAGCTTCCGGGCCTCGATCGTGGCTCGCGCCCGCTTCATCGAGGACCTGGTCGTCGAGCAGGCCGGCCGCGGCGTCGGCCAGTACGTGATCCTGGGCGCCGGCCTCGACAGCTTCGCGCAGCGCCGGCCCGAGCTCGCCTCCAGGCTGACGGTGTTCGAGATCGATCAGCCGGGCACCCAGGCCTGGAAGCGCCGCCGGCTCGTCGAGCTCGGCTTGGGCGTCCCGGCCTGGCTCCGCCTGGTCCCGGTCGACTTCGAGGCGGGCGACGCCTGGCCGGCGCGCCTGGCGGCGGCCGGCTTCCACGCCGGCCGGCCGGCGGTGGTCGCCTCGACCGGCGTCAGCATGTACCTGACCAGGGACGCGGTCGCGGCGATGCTGCGCCAGGTGGCGGCGCTGGCGCCCGGCTCGACGCTGGCCATGACCTTCATCCTGCCGTTCGAGCTGGCGGCGCCCGAGGAGCGCGCCGGGATGGAGGCGGCGCGGAAGGGGGCGGCGGCCAGCGGGACGCCGTTCCTGAGCTTCTTCACCCCGCCCGAGATGCTGGCGCTGGCCCGCGAGGCCGGCTTCAAGCAGGTCCAGCACGTCTCCGGGGTGGCGCTCGCCCAGCGCTACTTCTCCGGCCGCCCGGACCTGCTGCGGCCGGGGAGCGCGGAGGAGCTCCTGCTGGCCACCACCTAGCCGGGACCGCTCGGCTCGGCGGGCGGCGGGATCCGGAGCTGCTCGCGGCGGATGCGGAGGATCTCGCGCAGCACGATCTGCAGGGTGGCGATCACCGGGACGGCCACGATGGCGCCGATGACGCCCGCGATCTCGCCCATGACCAGGATCGACAGCGTGGTGACCAGCGGGTTGACGTGCACGGTCCGGCGGAAGATGAGCGGCCCCAAGAGGTTCCCCTCCAGCTGGCCGTAGGCGATGAAGTAGATGGCGGCCGCGACGCCGTGCCAGGTCCCCTTGGTGAGGAGCGCGATGACCGAGATGGTGGTCCCCACCACCGCCGGCCCCGCGTAGGGGACCATGCTCGACATCCCCGAGAGGATCCCCAGCGGCAGGAAGAAGGGGACCCGATCGATGGCCAGGAAGCTGGTGGTCAGCGTGGCGTTGATCGAGCAGATGAGCGCCAGCCCGCCCAGGTAGCCGCCGATCGACTGGTAGATCTTCTGCAGCAGCCCCCGGTAGGTGGCGACGTGGGTGGGACGCGCCTCGGCCAGCATGGCCTGGATGAGCCGGCCGCCGAAGATCAGCATGAAGACCACCAGCACCGCGATGGTCACGGTGGCGCCGAGCGCCGACAGCAGGCCCCCGAGCGCGGTCAGGATCGGCGTGGCCGCCCCCTCCAGCATGTCGGGGAGCTGCTGCTCGGCCAGCGTCACCCGCGCCGCCAGGTGGTAGCGGGCGTCGAGCCGGTGGAAGAGGGCGCTGCCGCGCGCCTGGCGGATGAACGACGGCGCGTCGTGGATCAGCTGCCGGCCCTGATCGATGGCCGGCGGGATGAGCGTGAACCCCAGCGCCACCACCAGGCCGAGGAGCGAGATCGAGATGATGGCGATGGCCAGCGAGCGGTTCACCCCGCGCCGCTCCAGGATGGCCACCGCGTGATCGAGCGCGACCGCGATCATGACCGCGGCGCCGACCAGGGTGACCGAGACGAGCGCGTGGGCGACGGCGTCGACGACCGCCGCCACCAGCAGCACGCCCAGGCAGACCGTCAGCACGGTCTTGAGCGTCACCTGCGAGGGACGAAGCTCGGGGCTCTGTTCCGCCATGTCTCTCCTACTCGCCGGCTCCCGCCTCGGCCCGCGTCAGCTCGGCGAGGATGGCGGCGCGGTCCTGGCCCCCGGCCCACAGCGGCGCCTCGGCGGGGTCGACGGGGGCGGTCCCCGCCTCGGCCCAGGCGAGCGCGCGCCGGAGGTGGACGCGCGCCTGATGGAACCGCTTGAGCTCGAGGTAGGCGCGCCCGACCAGGAAGTTGGTCAGCCCCAGCTCGGGATCGTCGCCCAGGCTCCGCTCCAGCAGGGCCACCGACTTGTCGAGCCGGCCGTCCCGGCGGGCGAGGGCGGCCAGGCGCGCGATCGGCAGCGCGAAGGCGCCGTTCTGCAGCGCCGCCTCTTCGTAGAGGCGGGCGGCCTCGGCGTCGCGCCCCGCCGCCTCGGCCAGCGCGCCCAGCCGCTCCTGCGGCGCGCCGAAGGCCGGGGCGATGGCCCGCGCCCGCTCGAGCGCCGTCACGGCCTCCGCCTCGTCGCCCCGCGCGAGGAGGCGCGTGCCGCGCAGGTAGGCGGCCTGGCAGGAGAGCGGGTGGCGCGCCTCGGCGCGCGCCAGGGCCTCGAGCGCCAGGTCGTCGTCGGCCACCGTCATGCCGAGCAGCAGCGGCGGCAGGTGGCTCTCGGGGAGCATCCGCTCGGCCTCCTGGAAGGCGCGCGCGGCTTCGGCGGCGTCGCCGGCGGCGCGCTGCGCCCACCCCTCGGTGAGGAGCCGCTCGAGCTTGCCGCCGCCGAGGGCCAGGTAGCGCGACTCCGGGTAGAGGCGGGCGGCCAGGCCCGGGTCGGTCAGCGCGGCGAAGGGAAACGGCGCGCGCGCCTCGGGCTCGCCGCCGAGGCGGATCCCCATCTGCGCGGCCACCGAGAGGTAGAAGCCGAGCCGGTTCGCGGCGTGCGGGCGCTCCAGCCGGTCGGCGACGGTGCGCGCCGCGCGCCCGGGGATGGCGGCCCGCAGCTCCTTCTCGGCCAGCACCCGCTCGAGGACGGTCTCCAGCTCGGCGGCGTCCCGGAACAGGAACCCGGTCTGCCCGGGGCGGACGACGTCGCGGTAGGGCTCGAGGTCGGCGCAGATCGCCAGCACGCCGTGCGCCGCGAACTCCAGGAAGCGGACGTCGTCGCGCGTGCGGTTGGACGGCGTCGGCGCCAGCGGCGCGATCCCCACGTCGATCTCCTGCAGGAACCGCTGCCCGCGCTCGAACGAGCCCGCGGGGATGAACGACGCGCGGGCCGCCGGCAGCGCCGCCAGCAGCGGCTGCAGCTCGGGATCGCCGAGCACGGCGACGCGCACCTCGGCGTGGCGATCGAGCACGCCGCCGAGCGCCGGGAGCGCCAGGGCCAGGTCGGCCCGCTCGCCGCGCGTCCCCACCCACCCGATCACCAGCCGATCGGCGGGGCGGGCGGCGGGGGGCGCCGGCGGCTCCCAGAGCTGGCTGGGGAACACCGCCCGCCGCGGGTTGAGCCCGGCGAACTCGGCGTCGAGCGCGGCGGTGGCGAGCTGCAGGCCGTCGGCCTGGCGGGCGAGCTGCGGCGGCAGGCTGCGCGCCACCAGATCCTCGGCCGCCGTGGGGGCGCCGTCGGCGGCGGTCCGGGCGTAGAGGTGGTGGCCGATCTCGTAGATCGTCAGCCGGCCGTTGCGGCGCCGGGCGGCGATGACCGGGAGGAGATCGGGATCGGCGACCTCGCGGATCACCAGCACGTCGGCCGCCAGCAGCGGCGCCGCCTCGGCGGGGCCGCCGGGCGCGCCGTGGAGCGCGGGCGAGAGGACCGAGCCGCTCACCACCGTGACGTCGGCCAGCTCGCCGAGGGCGCGGCAGGGCTGGATCGTCCGGTAGACGGCCGGCGGGCGATCGAGCGGCTCCGGCGGCCCGATCTGCACGATCAGCAGCGGCGGGCGCGGGGCGGCTCCCGGGGGCGTGGTCGCGGCGGTCACGTCGGCCGATTCTGCAGGCCCGCGCGGCCGCCGCCGTCGTCCTGGCCCCCCTGATCGTGCCGGAGCGCCGCCGCGAAGCGCGCCTCCTCGGCGCGGAAGTCGTCGCCGAACAGCGCCGCCATCGCCGCCGCCGCCGCCGCCGCGCCGCCCGCGGTGTGGGGCGCCAGCGCGGCCGCGAACTCGCCCGCGGTCTGGTAGCGCTGGCCGGGATCGACCGCCAGCGCCTTCCGCACGATGGCGGCG
>DASZVW010000806.1:0-2816 GCA_035546895.1 Polyangia bacterium | reverse complement strand
TGGGGGGCCCCGACGACGGTCCCCGCGCGCCCGCCGATCGCGAGCTGATCTTGCCGATCTCGTACGTGTTCGAGACCCAGAGCTTCCGCCTCAAGGGCTACTCCGTGCTGGTGACGGAGCGGCCCGGTCTCCACGCCGGGGGGGTCTGGAACCAGACCTGCATCTTCTGCCACAACACCGTCCCCTACTTCGACGACCTCTGGGGCGCGCTCTACGGGCGGGGCGCGCCCGGCTACCAGGGCGAGGTGGTCGATCGGCTGCTGCCTCCCGAGCGGCGGTTCACCTTCGAGGTGGCCGGCGGGGGCGACCGCGCGCTCACCGACGCCGTCGCCGCCGAGGTGAGCGCGGTGGGCGGTCGCGTGGCCGGCGACGGCCCGCGGTACGAGGTGCTCAAGCAGGGGATCCACGAGCTGCGCGCGCGGTTCGCGGCCCGCGATCTCGTCGAGGTCGGCATCGGCTGCGAGGCCTGCCACGGCGGCAGCCGCGCGCACGCCGACGACCCGCGGCTGCTCCCCGACTTCGCGCCGCACAGCGACTTCCTCGAGGCCCGGCCGGCGTCGCCGCGCGCGGACGGGGTGACGCGGGCCGAGTGGATCAACCGCGCCTGCGCCCGCTGTCACCAGGTGCTGTTCTCGCGTTACCCCTTCACCTGGGAGGGGGGGCTGCGCCGCGGCGACCACCCGGGGGGCAGCTCGATCACCTCGGGAGAGGGGCGGGACTTCCTGCTCGGCGGCTGCGCGCGCCAGATGGCCTGCACCACCTGCCACGACCCGCACCGCGAGGACCGGCGCGCCGATCTGGAGCGGCTGGCCACGCCGGCCGGGAACCACGTCTGCCTCGGCTGCCACGCGCAGTACGCGGCGCCGGCGGCGCTCGCCGCGCACGCCCACCACGATCCGAGCGGAGCGGGCGGGAGCTGCGTCGCCTGCCACATGCCGCGCAAGAACATGGGGCTCGGCTACGCGCTCACCCGCTACCACCGCATCGGGCTCCCCGACGATCCGGCGCGCGTCGAGCGCGATCGCCCGCTCGAGTGCGCGCTCTGCCACGCCGACAAGACGGTCGGCGATCTGGTGTCGACGATGGAGCGCTGGTGGGGGCGGCGCTACGATCGTGGCGCGCTGGAGACGCTCTACGGCAGCCTGGAGGCGCGGCCGCTGGAGGCGACGCTCCCGCGCGGCAAGGCGCACGAGCAGGCGGTGGCGCTGGCGGTGCTGGGGGCCGCGCACGCCACCGACGCCACGGTCGAGGTGGCGCGCCAGCTCACCAATCCCTTTCCGCTGGTGCGCTACTACGCGCGCAAGGCGCTGGCGGCGCTGCGCGGGCAGGACTGCGCGGTCGACCTCGATCGCCCGACCGCCGAGATCGCCGCCGCCGTGCGCGCCTGCGTCCCGGCGGCGTTCCCGGAGGGCGCGGCGCCGCCGGCCGCCACGCCGGTCCGGCAGCACGACGTCCCCGACGAAGATTGACCGCGCTATAGTCGCGCGCCGTGTCCGACGCCGCCGCCGATCCCAAGCCGCCGCTGGTCCTGCTCACCGGGTTCCTGGGGGCGGGGAAGACCACGCTCTTGAACCGCGTGCTGGGCGCGCAGCACCGGCGCCGGGTGGGGGTCATCATCAACGAGCTCGGCCGCATCGACATCGACACCCGGCTGGTCAAGAGCCGCGCCGGCGACGTGCTGGAGCTGTCCGGCGGCTGCGTCTGCCACGAGGTGCGCGTGCAGTCCGAGCTGTGGGCGGCGATCGCCGAGGTGACCCGCCGCGCGCGCCCGGAGGTGGTGGTGCTGGAGACCACCGGGATCGCCGAGCCGTGGTCGATCCTCGACGGGCTCGAGGGGCTGGGGGAGGGGGCGCCGGCGGTCGCCTCGGGCGTCGTCTGCGCCGTCGACGCCGAGGCGGGCGCCGGGCAGCTCGAGCGCCACGAGGAGGCCCGCGCCCAGGTCGAGGCGGCCGATCGAATACTGCTCACCAAGCTCGATCTGGCCTCTGCCGAGGCGGTCGTCGCGCTGCACCGGGAGCTCGGGCGCCGCAACCCGGTCGCCGAGCGGGCCAGCTTCCCCGCCGGCGACGAGGCGACCGCCGAGCTCTGCCCCTGGCTGCTCGACGTGCGGCCGGTCGGGCGCGCCCGCCCCGCGCAGGCGCCGCACCGCCACGGCCAGCTGGCGGCGGTCGCCTACAGCGATCCGGCGCCGCTGCTCGCCGAGCCGCTCCTGGCGGTGATGGACCGGCTGGGGCCGGCGCTGGTGCGCGCCAAGGGGTTCGTCCACCTGGCGGGCGAGGCGCGCCGCGGGTTCCTCGAGCGGGCCGGCCTGCGCACCGAGCTGCGCTTCGCCGAGCCCTGGGGCGCGGCGGCGCCGCTGACCGAGGTGGTGTTCATCGGCGAGGGGCTCGACGCCGGCGCCCTCCGCCGGCAGCTCTGGGCCTGCCGCGCGGGCTGACCGCCGCTCGACTGCGACGGCCGACTCCTGGCGGTTACCGGAGGTCGACCAGCTCGACCTCGAACAGCAGGGTGGCGTTCGGCGGGATGACGCCGCCGGCGCCGCGCGCGCCGTAGCCGAGGCCGGGCGGGATCAGCAGCGTCCGCTTGCCGCCCACCTTCATCCCGGCGACGCCCTCGTCCCAGCCCTTGATCACCTGGCCGCGGCCGAGCGCGAACTCGAACGGGCGGCGGCGATCGTGCGAGCTGTCGAACTTGCTCCCCTTGGCCCCGTCGACCCAGAGCCAGCCGGTGTAGTGCATGACGCAGGTGCCGCCCTTGGCCTCGGCGCCGGCGCCGACCTGCGTGTCTTCGTACTGGAGCCCGCTCGCGGGGGTGGT
>DASZVW010000805.1:0-6054 GCA_035546895.1 Polyangia bacterium | reverse complement strand
CACGTCGACCGGATGGTGGAGGACTTTTTGGCCACCCTGCCGCCCGCGCTGCCGCCGCCCCCGCCGGCGCCGCTCGCGCCCCCCGTCGCGCCCCCCGCCGAGAGCCCGTGACCGCCGAGGCCCCCGCCGCCGCGCGCCAGCCGCGCGGCCTCTACCTCCTCTTCACCGTCGAGAGGTGGGAGCGCTTCTCGTTCTACGGGATGCGCGCCATCCTGGTTCTGTTCATCGCCGACAGCGCGCGCGGCGGTCTCGGCTGGTCGGACGCCTCCGCCAGCCGGCTGTTCGGGGTCTACGGCTTCTTCGCCTACGCGCTGCCGGTCCTGGGCGGTTACCTGGCCGATCGATTTTGGGGGACCCACCGCTCGATGGTGGTGGGGGCGGTGGTGATCGCCGCCGGGCACTTCTCGATGGCGCTGCCGACCACGCCGACGTTCTTCCTCGGTCTGGCGCTGGTGGCGATCGGCACCGGGTTCTTCAAGGTCAACGCCTCGACGATGGTGGGGCAGCTCTACCGGCCGGGCGACGCGCGCCGCGACGGCGGCTTCACCATCTTCTACATGGGGGTCAACGTCGGCGCGCTGTTCGGCCAGATCGCCTGCGGTTACCTGGGCGAGAGCCCGCGCTGGGGGTGGCACTACGGCTTCGGCGCCGCGGGGATCGGGATGCTGTGCGGCCTGGGGGTCTACCTGCGCCTGCGGCCGCGCCACCTGGCCGGCATCGGCGCGCCGCCGCCGCGCGCGCCCGCCGGCACCGCGCGGACCCGCGCGCCGCTCACCCGCGAGGAGCGCGACCGGATGACCGCGCTCCTGGTGATCATGTTCCTCACCATCCCCTTCTGGATGGCCTACGAGCAGGCGGCCTCGTCGATGAACTTCTTCGCCGAGCAGCGGACCGACCGGATGGTGCACGGGTTCCTGGTCCCCGCCTCCTGGTTCCAGTCGGTGAACCCGGCGGTGCTGCTGCTGGCCGGGCCGTTCTTCGCCGCGCTCTGGACCACGCTCGGGCGGCGGCGGCGCGAGCCGAGCACGCCGGCCAAGATGGCGGCGGCCATGGTCCTGCTGGGGATCGGGTTCGTGTTCATGGTCGCCGGCGCGCGCGCCAGCGACCACGGCGCGCTGGTCAGCCCCTGGTGGCTGGTGGCGGCCTACACCTTCCACACCTTCGGCGAGCTCTGCCTGTCGCCGATCGGGCTCTCGCTGGTGACCAAGCTGACGCCGGCCAAGCTGGCCGCGGTGACGATGGGGCTCTGGTTCCTGTCGACGGGGATCGCGGAGCTGCTGGCCGGGCAGCTGGCGGCGACCACCGATCGGGTGGCGCGCGGCGAGCTGTTTCACCTCTTCGGCGGCCAGGCCGACTTCTACTTCATCTTCGTGGCGCTGTCGGCGGTCACGGCGCTGGTCCTGATCGTCGCCGCCCCCGCGCTCGAGCGGCGGATGCACGGGCTCGACCGGTGAAGACCGGCGCCGCCGCGCTGGGCCTGCTACTGTGGTCGGCCGTGAGCGCCGGAAGCCCTCCAGCGGACGATCCCTATCGCTGGCTCGAGGACGGCGAGGCGCCGGCGGTCGTGCGGTGGACCGCGGCCGAGAACGCCAAGACCCGGCGGGCGCTCGACGGGCTGCCGGGGCGCGCGGCGCTGGCGGCGCGGTTCAAGCAGCTCTATTCGATAGGCTCGCTGGGGGCGCCGGTCTCGCGGCCGCGCGGCAAGGGGGAGGCGCGGCGCTACTTCTACACCCGCCGCGACGGCGCCCAGAACCAGCCGGTGCTGTACGTGCGCGACGGGCTCGACGGCGCCGACCGGGCGCTCGTCGACGTCAACCAGGAGCGGGCCGACGGCACCCGCGCGCTCGACTGGTGGTTCCCCTCCGACGACGGCGCGCGCGTCGCCTACGGCGTCTCCGACGACGGCAGCGAGGAGTCGGTGCTGCGCGTGCGCGACGTCGCCGCCGGCCGCGATCTCGCCGACCAGATCCCGCGCACGCGCGCCTGCTCGCTGGCCTGGACGCCCGACGGCGGCGGCTTCTACTACACGCGCTACCCGAAGCCGGGCGAGGTGCCGCGCGGCGAGGAGGCCTACCACCGCGGCGTCTTCCTGCACCGCCTGGGCGAGGACCCGGCGCGCGACCGGAAGATCTTCGGCGACGGGCGCGACCGCACCGACTGGCCGGGCGTCGACCTCTCGCCCGGCGGGCGCTGGCTGGTCATCACCGTCTCGCAAGGCTGGACCAAGAGCGAGCTCTATCTCGCCGATCTGGCCGACCCGCGCGGCGACGGCCGCCCGCGGCCGCTGGCCGCCGGCGAGGACGCGCGCTTCGAGGTGATCCAGGCGCTCGACGATCGGCTTTACCTCCTCACCACCAGCGGCGCGCCGCGCGGGCGCCTCTTCGCCGTCGACCCCGCGCGCCCGGCGCGCGCGCACTGGCGCGAGGTGGTCCCCGAGAGCGAGGAGGTCATCGAGAGCGCCGCCTACTTCCACGGCGGCCTGGCGGTCGGCTCGCTCCACGACGCGGCCGCGCGCCTCCGCCTCTTCGACGCCGACGGGCGCCACCGCCACGAGGTCCCCCTCCCCGGCCTGGGCGCGCTCACCGCGCTCTCGGCCGCGCACGACGCCGCCGAGCTGTTCTACGGCTTCACCGGCTTCCTGTCGCCGACCGCGATCGTCCGCGTCACGCCGGGCGCGCCACCCCGGAGCGCGGTCTGGCGCGCCCTCCCCGCCCCCGCCGACGCCGCGGCCTTCGAGGTCGAGCGGGTGATGGTCACCTCTCGCGACGGGACGCGGCTGCCGCTCTTTCTCGCTCACAAAAAAGGGCTGCCGCGCGACGGGACGCGCCCCGCGCTGCTCACCGGCTATGGCGGCTTCGACGTCGACATGCTGCCGTCCTGGACGCCGTCGGCGCTCCCCTTCCTCGAGAGCGGCGGCACCTACGCGCTGGCGGTCCTGCGCGGCGGCGGCGAGTACGGCGAGAGCTGGCACCGCGCCGGCATGCTGGGCGACAAGCAGAACGTGTTCGACGACTTCATCGCCGCCGCCACCTGGCTGGTCGACGCGCGCGTGACGGCGCCCGGCCGGCTGGCGATCTCCGGCGGCTCGAACGGCGGCCTGCTGGTCGGCGCCGCGCTCACCCAGCGGCCGGATCTGTTCCGCGCCGTGGTCTGCAACGTGCCGCTGCTCGACATGCTCCGCTATCACCTCTTCCGGCTGGCGCAGCTCTGGATCCCCGAGTACGGCTCGCCCGACGATCCGGCCGCCCGCCGCTGGCTCGGCGCCTACTCGCCCTACCAGCACGTGCGCGACGGCGTGAAGTACCCGGCGGTCTACCTGCACACGGCGGCCTCCGACACGCGCGTCGACCCCATGCACGCCCGCAAGATGGCGGCCCGGCTGCAGGCGGCGACGGCCAGCGGCCTGCCGGTCCTGCTCGACGTCGAGAGCCAGGCCGGCCACGGCGCGGGCAAGCCGCTCGCCAAGGTGATCGCCCAGCTCGTCGATCAGTGGAGCTTCCTGTTTTGGCAGCTCGGGATTACATACGAGGACCACGCCAAGTGAAGAAGACCCGGGTCATCATCCTGTTCGGCGGCCGCTCGGCGGAGCACGAGATCTCCATCCTCTCGGCGCGCAACGTGCTGGGCGCGCTCGACCGCGCGCGCTTCGAGCCGGTGCTGATCGGCATCGACCCCGCGGGCCGCTGGCACCGCGAGTCCGAGCGGACGCTGGCCGGCGCCACCGGCGACCCGCGCGCGCTGGCGCTCGATCCCGCGGCGCCACGCATCGGCATCGAGGAGGGGCTGCTGGCGGCCCCGGCGCCGGGGGCGCCGCCCGCCGAGGAGGTGGTCGTCTTCCCGGTGCTGCACGGGACCTTCGGCGAGGACGGCACGGTCCAGGGGCTGCTCGAGCTCGGCGACGTGGCCTACGTGGGGGCGGGCGTCCTCGGCTCGGCGATCGGGATGGACAAGGACGTCGCCAAGCGGCTCCTGCGCGACGCCGGCATCCCGGTGGTCGACTTCCTGGTGGTCACCGCGGCGGCGTTCGGGCGCGATCCGGCCGCGGCGGTGGCCGGCGCGGCCAGGTTCGGCTACCCCCTGTTCGTCAAGCCGGTCAACGCCGGCTCCTCGGTGGGCGTGTCGCGCGTCAACGACCTGGCGGGGTTGGAGCCGGCGGTCCGGGCGGCGCTGGCGTTCGACCGCAAGGTCCTCATCGAACGGGCGGTCGACGCGCGCGAGATCGAATGCGCGGTCCTCGGGAATGATGATCCCGTGGCCTCCGTCCCCGGCGAGATCCTGGTCCATCACCAGGACGGGTTCTACTCGTACGACGCCAAGTACGTCGATCCGCAGGGGGCCAGCTGGAAGATCCCGGCCGACGTCCCGGCGGCCACCGCCGCGCGCGTGCAGGAGCTGGCGGTGGCGACGTTCCGGACGCTCGAGCTCAGCGGCCTGGCCCGCGTCGACTTCTTCCTCTCGCGCACCGACGGCGCGCTCTACGTCAACGAGGTGAACACCCTCCCGGGGTTCACGGCGGTCTCCATGTACCCCAAGATGTGGGAAGCTTCGGGGATGTCCCAGCAGGCGCTCCTGACCCGCCTCCTCGAGCTGGCGCTCGAGCGGCGTGACGCCCGTCGCGCCCTGGCGACCGGGGTCGCCCGCTCCCCTGCGTGAGAATTCTCTGTTTTCCGTGTATCCCGGGACGGGGGTGAGTCGTATGTAGGGGCGTGGATCAAGAAACTGGTGCATCGAAGAGAAGCGTCGGCCGCCCCTCGAAAGCGCAGCCATTCCGCGCCTTTGTGGTCGATCTGCTGCTGAAGCAGCCGAACCTCCGGTCGCTGGAGATCGTCCGGCGGGCCCGGGAAGCCGGATATGACGGGGGCAAGAGCGCCTTCTATTCGCTGATCGCCAGCGTCCGCCCGCGCCGCAGCCGCCCGCTCAGCGAGCACGACAAGGTGCCGGGCGAGATCGCGCGGCACGGGTTCGGCCAGGTCGACCTGAGGTTCCGCGACGGCTCGGTGCGCGCGGTGACCTTCTTCGTGTCGCGGCTCGAGTACTCGCGGTTCACGGCGGCGTCGATCGTCCCCGACCAGACGCTGGAGACCTGCGTGCGGACGCTGGTGGCGCACTACCGGGCGCTGGGCGGCGTGCCGCTCCTGGCGGCGTTCGACCGCGCGCGGCCGATCGGCGTCGGCTCGGACAAGGACGGCCGGGTGCACGAGTGGGATCCGGCGTTCGCCTACGCGGCGCTGCAGATCGGGCTCGGCGTCGAGGTGCGCGCGCGTCGCGGCGCCGACCGTGGGCCGGGGACCAACCTCGGCAACTGGCTCAAGATGGCGGTGTTCAAGCAAGGGCAGCTCGCCGACGAGGCGGAGGCGGCGCGCCACCTGGCGATCTGGCTGCGCGAGCAGAACGACACCCCGCAGTCGGACGTGGGCGGCAAGACGCCGGCGGTGCTGCTGGCCGAGGAGCGGCAGCGGCTGCGGCCGCTCAAGGTCGAGCCGCACGAGCTGGCGCTGCGGTTCCCGGTGCTGGTCGGGCCGCGCGGCGCCGTCGTCCACGACGGGCAGGCGTACGCGATGCCGTCGGAGTCGGTCGGCCTGGCGGGCGCGCTCCACCTCTTCCCGGACCGCGTCTCCATCGTGGTCGGCCGCTACGAGTCGACGCACCCGCGCCACCCGCCGGTCCGCCTCCTCGACGCCGTCCCCCCGCCGCCGTCCTCCGCCGGCTGGGCCCCCCCCGCCGCCGTCCCCCTGGCCGCCCGCAGCGCCTGAGCCCCGCTCCGTCGCGTTCGTCCCTCGGGAGCCCGCTCCGCTCGGTTTCACTCGGGGGCTGGAGGGGACGGGTATCGCCTCGTCCCGCGCACCCGAGGGGTTGGAATCGGTGGGCGGAACAACAGAGCCGCCTGCCTCAGCGCCGGCCGACCGAACACCCGGCCCGCTCGCTGCTGAAGAGCGGCGTCTCGCTCCGCATGTAAGTGGCCGACACGCCGTGGCCCGACAACGCCGTGGCTCGACACGCCCGTGGCCCGACACGCCCGTGGCCCGACACGCCCGTGGAGCGAGGTGCAACGCG
>DASZVW010000804.1:0-6304 GCA_035546895.1 Polyangia bacterium | reverse complement strand
GGCGTAGCCGTAGAGGCGGCTGCCGATCTCGACCGGTCGTGTGGTGAACGTGCGCCGGTCGGCCGCCGCGCCCCGGACGTAGGGCCCCGCGGGCGCGTCGATGATCGCGCTCTCGTGCACCACCAGCCCGCGGCGCACGCGGGTGGCGAGCTTGAGCATCCCGGTCTCGTTGGCGACCAGGTCCGCGCCCGGCTCCACCTCGAAGCGCACCAGCACGGTGGCGGCGTCCCAGCGCGCGCGCGGACCCGGGAGCACGCGGACCTTGAGCCCCTGCGGCGCGCCGGCGCGCGGCCCCGACGACGGCGAGAACAGCCCCTCCTCGCCGGGCTGGACGAGCGCGCTCTCGTCGAGGTGATAGAGCGCGGCGCCGGTCCGCGCGTCGGTCGCGGCGGCGGGCGCGCGCATCTCGAACGCGCTCTCGAACTGTTTCGTGCGGGAGAGCGAGTCGAAGCCGGTCAGCGCGAGGCCCCCCGGCAGCGTGAGCTCCTCGGGCCCCTGGCGGCGCGCGTCCGCGGCCTCCGCGGGGGCCTGTCCGGCGCCGCGCGCGCCCGCTCGCGGCACCAGCGCCATCCGGCAGATGGGGCAGTCGCCCGGCGAGGACGACACCACCTCCGGGTGCATGGGGCAGACGTAGCGGACCAGCGCGGCCTGGCCGGCCGCCGGCGAGCGCCCGCCTCGATGCCGGACGGCGAGCCCGGCCACCGAGGCGGCGGCGGCGACCGCGACCAGGACCAGGCGGCCGATCAGGACCGCCGTCGACGACGAGATGCGCTTCCGCATGAGCCTCCTTCCGAGAAACGACCCAACGGCCAAAACGCACCCGCGGGAGGGCACGGCCTGACGGCCGGACCTCCCGCGAGCGCGCGCTAATTGCGGCTGGTTGCTACTTCACCAGCGTCCAGAACGACGCGTTCGGCGGGGCGTTCGCCGCCGTCGCCTGGTGCTGCTGCAGCGCCCGGTAGACGTGGCCCCCGGAGAACACAAGGTCGCCGACCTGGTAGATGATCTGCGCCGCCCAGTCGCCGTTGCCGTTGTTGATGCGCTCCCAGAGATCGGGGCGCGTGTTCGGCGTCTGGCCCGCCACCGAGGTGTGGGCCACGCGCGCCGAGTAGTCGACGCCGTTGAAGTCGACCAGCCCCTTGTTCACCCCCGGCGAGCCGCGGAAGCCGACCGGGTAGCTGACGCCCGCCGCCCAGGTCGGGATGACCGTCATGGGCCGCATCATCTCGTTGTCCTCGTGCTCCAGCAGGTGGCAGTGCCAGATGAAGCCGACGCCGTCGGTCGGATCGAACGGGAACAGGTTCTGGCCCGGCGTGCCGGCGCCCGTGGGCTGCTGCTGCGGCGCCCAGCGGATCCGGATGCGGGTGACCTGTCCGGCTGGCGTGCGGACGGTGTCCTTCCACCCCGACTCCTCCGGCTGCGGCCCGGTCGCGGGGCCCGTGTAGTAGGGCGTCGGATCGAGCTTCAGCGTGGGGTGCGAGAACGGCGGGTTGCCGTTGACCGCCTTCCAGTCGGCCAGGTACTGCGCGTTGTTGAACGGCCGGCGGTCGACGACCTGGAACTCGATCAGGTGCACGTGCTTGTTGTGGGTGAGCGGGGTGGTGTTGATGAACATCCAGTCCTCGGTCGAGCCCACCGTCGGCAGCTCGGTGGTCTCGGTGTGGAAGGCCTGGCCGTCGAGCTCGGCCTGGAGGATGTCGCCCGCGTCGTCCAGCTGCACGTTCTGGATCAGCAGGCGGGCCGGCCGGTTCGGGGTCAGGGTGGCGATGGTGTTCAGCGTGGACGGCAGCGTCTTCGGGGCCACCGCGCTGCCGGGCTGGACGGTGAACTGCATCACCAGGCCGTCGTTGTTCGGGTCCGGCGGCCCGCCGACCGGCGGCTGCAGCTGCTCGGTGTTCTGCATGACGATCTTGGTCCCCGGCGCGAACTGCGAGAAGTCGACGATGATGTCGACCCGCTCCGTGACGCCGACCAGGACCGAGGTGACCGTCTGTGGCGCGCGCAGGTAGCCGCCGTCGTCGCCGATGACCTTGAACGACATCCCGTTCGAGAACTGGAACTGATCGAAGCGCTGGTTGCTCGAGTTGAGGATGCGGAACCGGTAGGCGTGGCGGTCGACGTTCATGTTCGGCCACACCTGCCCGTTGACGACCTGGGTGTCGCCGTCGAAGCTCAGGATCCAGTAGGGGTGCACGCTCGGCGTGGCGCCCAGCGTCCCGGGCGGCGGGTTCTGCGCCGTCGGGTAGTAGATCGAGCCGTCCGAGTTGTACGAACGGTCCTGCACGATGAGCGGGACCTCGAACTCGCCGGTCGGCAGCGGCGTGTTGGCCTGCACCGGCACGCCGAGGAAGTTGTCGACCAGGTAGGTCCCGGTCTCGTTCGCCGCCACGTTGACGTTGACGGCGAGGTCGAAGTCGTCGCACGAGCTGCCGATGCTGCTGGCGATGGCCGCCGGCACCGGGAAGCTCAGCCGGTTGAAGGCCCCCTTGGTCTTGCCGTTCAGCGAGACCTGACCGACGAAGGCGCTGTTCACCCCCTTGCTCGGGCAGTCCACCACCAGCTGGACGGATCCGAAGTCGTTGGGGTTCGCCTGCTGCGTGGGCAGGAAGAAGTCGAGCGCCAGCGCCGACGAGAGCGCGCCGGTGAGCGCGAACGGCCGGCTCTTGAGCGAGACGAAGCCCTGGGCGTTGACCGCCACCGAGAACGACCCCTCGGTGTGCGTCGTGCTGAGGCTCGGCTGGATCGCCGCCACCGAGGAGATCCAGACGTAGGGATCCTCGAAGTGCAGCGTGTCGGCGTTGCCTGGCACGTCCAGGGGGTTGTTCGGATCGCGCAGGATGGAGTAACCGGAGAGCCCCATCCCGACGTCGAGCCGGGTGACGCCGAACGAGTGGTCGTGGTACCAGAACGCCGCCGACTGGTTGCTGCTCGGCTGCGTGTAGGTGTTGGAGACGAACTCCGGGCCGTGCTGCCCGCCGGCGGTGAACCAGAGATCGGGCGTCCCGTCGAACTGCGGCAGCACCTCCAGCCCGTGCGTGTGGGTCACGTGGGCGATCGGCGACTGCGCCTGCGCGTACCCGGGTGGGAACGTCAGGAACGGCGGCGTCGGCTTGGGGAAGTTGTTGGGGTTGGCCCAGTCGAGCGTCGGATCGACCGGCATCGGGTGCACGCCGGTGAGCTGGTTGCTGTAGGTGATCACCGCCGGGACCCCCTTGGTCTGCTCGAACTTCGGGCCCGGCGAGGTCCGGCGGAAGTCCGGGTTCTGCCCGAACCCGTCGACGGTCTGGCCGCCGTAACCGAACAGCGTCGTCTGCGGGAACCCCGCCGGCAGCTGCTGCGCGGTGAACTGCGCGATCTCGACGCCGAAGGTCTTCTGCGTGACGTGCCCGCTGCCGTCCCGGGTCACCGTGGGGACGTAGGTCGGGAACCGCTGCAGCTGCGTCTGGAACTTGGGGATGGTGTTGGGATCGAGCTTGGTGGGGGCCGCGGGGGCCGCCGCCGGCGCGGCGGAGACGGCGGCGGCGACCTGCTCCGTGCCGTCGTCGCCGGTCTGTCTGTCGCAGGCGAGCGTGCCCGCGAAGCAGAGGCCGAGGGCCAGCGCGGGTCCGGCACCCGCCCTCGGCCAGCATCCAAGCACGAGCTTCCGATGATGATTCTTCCTCACACCCATGACTTCTCCTTTCGCGGGACGCGCACACGTTCTCCGTCGGACCGTCGGCCGGTCCGTGGCGTCGGTGGTGAGGTAGTGCGATCCGGCACGCCCAACGTAACCGCCGGTCGGCAAAATTTTGCCGAGCTGAACCTGGAGAAAAAAACCTGCCTGGTTTTTTCGCCGCGGTCGTCTTAGAGGCGTGCCTCTTTGCCCGAGCGGTTCGGCTGTGGGAGATTCGGCCTCCGGGTTTCGGAATGTTGTGCAAAAGAGTCATCCCCTGCCTCGACGTCGACGGCGGCCGGGTCAAGAAGGGCGTCCGGTTCAAGGAACTGCGTGACGCGGGCGATCCGGTGGCCGTCGCCGCCGCCTACGACGCGCAGGGGGCGGACGAGATCTGCTTCCTCGACATCACCGCCTCGTCCGACGGACGGGCCACCATGCTGGACGTGGTGCGCGCCACCGCCGAGCGGGTCTTCCTGCCGCTGACCGTCGGCGGGGGGGTCCGCTCGGTGGAGAACGTGCGCGAGCTGCTGCTGGCCGGGGCCGACAAGGCGGGGATCAACACCGCGGCGGTCGCCGATCCCGAGCTGGTCCGCCGCGCCGCCGGCGCCTTCGGCAACCAGGCGATCGTGGTGGCCGTCGACGCCCGCCGCAGACCGGGGGCCACGCCGCCCGCCTGGGAGGTCTACACCCACGGCGGCCGCCGCCCGACGGGGCTCGACGCCGTCGCCTGGTGCGAGAAGATGGCCGCCTTCGGGGCCGGCGAGATCCTGCTGACCAGCATGGACCGCGACGGGACGCGCGACGGGTTCGACCTGGAGCTGACCCGCGCGGTCGCCGACCGGGTCCCCGTCCCGGTGATCGCCTCGGGCGGCGTCGGCAGCCTGCAGCACCTCTACGACGGGATCGCCGAGGGGCACGCCGAGGCGGTGCTGGCGGCGTCGATCTTCCACTTCGGCGAGGCGACGGTCGGCGAGGCGCACGCCTACCTGCGCGCGCGCGGCGTGCCGGTGCGGGACGAGGTCGCGGCGGAGGCGGCGCCATGAGCGCGCTCGTCGACGCGGTCACCTTCGACGCCGCGGGCCTCTGCCCGGTGATCGCCCAGGAGGCGCGCACGGGGATGATCCGCATGGTCGCCTGGGCCAACCGCGAGGCGCTCGAGCTGACCGCCGTCACCAAGGCGGCCCACTTCTGGAGCCGGTCGCGCAAGGCGCTCTGGCGCAAGGGGGAGAGCTCGGGCCACACGCTGGCGGTGCGCGAGCTGCGCATCGACTGCGACGGCGACGTGGTCCTCTACCTGGTCGACGCCGAGGGGCCCTCGTGCCACACCGGCGCCACCTCCTGCTTCTATCGAAGGGCCGGCGCGGACGGCGCGCTGGTCGCCGACGACGGCCCGCCCGATCCGCCGGCCCTGGTGCTGTCGCGGGTGGCCGAGGTGATCGCCGAGCGGCGGCGCGCCCGGCCCGAGAAGTCGTACGTGGTGTCGCTGCTCGACGCCGGGCTCCCCAAGATCAACGGCAAGATCAGCGAGGAGGCGCGCGAGCTCACGGAGGCGCTCCCCGAGAACGACGCCGCCCACACGGCGCACGAGGCGGCCGACCTCATCTTCCACGCGCTGGTGGGGCTGGAGGCGGCCGGCGTCCCCGTCGACGCCGTGTTCGCCGAGCTGCGCCGGCGCTTCGGGATCTCGGGGATCGACGAGAAAGCGAGCCGCAAGAAATGAACGCCGGGTCGCCGTCGTCGGGCGACGCGATCCGGGACGTTCGAACTGACATCCGCCGAATCCTGGGCCCCGGCGGTGCCGCGGCCGAGGTCCTCCCCGGCTACGAGGCGCGGGCCGGGCAGCTGGCGATGGCCGAGCGGATCGCGGCGGCGATCGACCGGGACGAGCGCCTGCTGGTCGAGGCGGGGACCGGGACCGGAAAGACGCTGGCCTACCTGGTCCCCGCGCTGCTCTCCGGCCGCAAGATCGTGGTCAGCACCGGGACCAAGACGCTGCAAGACCAGATCGCGACCGTCGATCTCCCGCGGCTGCGGCTGCTGTTCGCGGCGGCCGGGATCGGCGACCAGAACCTCGAGTGGGCGGTGATGAAGGGGCTCTCCAACTACCTCTGCCGGCGGCGGCTGGCCGAGCGCGAGCGGCAGCAGAGCCTGGTCGCCGACCCCGACTTCGAGCGCCTGCTGGCCTTCGCCGCCGCCTCGCCGACCGGCGACCGCGCCGAGCTGGCGGAGCTGGCGGACGAGGCCCCGCTCTGGAACGAGGTCTCGGCCACGCCGGAGACGCGCATCGGCCCGCGCTGCCACTATTTCGAGAGCTGCTTCGTGACCGCCATGCGCCGCCGGGCCGCCGCCGCGCCGCTGGTGATCGTCAACCACCACCTCTTCTTCGCCGACCTGGCGCTGCGGGCGCGCTGGCCGGAGGCGCAGGTGCTCCCCCCCTACGAGGTGGTCATCTTCGACGAGGCCCACCAGATCGAGGACGTGGCGACCGAGTTCTTCGGCGTCCACGCCTCCACGCAGCGGCTGTTCGCGCTGGCCCGCGACCTCGGGCGCGAGAGCGGCGTCCCGGCCGCGCGCGCGCAGTCGGCCGCCGCCCGGCTCACCGCCGCCGCGGGGGCGCTGGCCGACGCGCTCCGCCGGCTGGTCCCGGCG
>DASZVW010000803.1:0-3176 GCA_035546895.1 Polyangia bacterium | reverse complement strand
CGGCTTCCACCCCAAGCCCGAGCTGTCGTTCGGGCCGGCGCTGGGGCTGGGGATCCCGTCGCTGGGCGAGATCCTCGACGTAAAGCTGGTCGAGGACCTGCCGGCCGAGGAGGTGGCGCGGCGGCTGGCGCGCGTGTCGCTGGAGGGGATCGAGATCCTCGCCGTCGCCCGCGTCGGCGACGGCGACCGCGCGCTCGGCCGGGTGCTCACCGAGTCGGAGATCATCGCCAGGCTCCCGGCGGGCACCGACGTCGCCGCCGGCCTGGCGCGCTTCGCCGGCGCGGAGCCGCTCATCGCCCGGCGCGAGTCCGACAAGGGGATCGCGCGAACCGTCGACGTGCGCCGCTCGCTGCTGCGGGTCGGCGCGCTCGAGGACGCGTCGGCGCGGCGCCGGCTCGGCTGGGACGCGGGCGGCGAGACCGTCGCCTTCTCGGTCTCCGTCAGCAACGAGGGGAGCGCCCGCCCGGTCGAGGTGCTCGCCGCGCTCTGGGGCGCCGAGGCGGCGGAGGCGGCCGACCTGGCGCGGCTCGCGCTGTGGGCCGAGGAGCGGGTCGATCCGCTGGGGATCGCCGAGCTGCGCCGGCGGCCGGACGCTCGCCAGGCACGGCCGGTCGCCACGCCCGCGGCGCCGGCGCCGTGATCGAGACGGCCGGCCTCAGCAAGCGGTTCGGCGACACGCGCGCCGTCGACGAGCTCTCGCTCCGCATCGAGGCCGGCGAAGTGGTCGGATTCCTCGGCCCCAACGGCTCCGGCAAGACCACCACCATCCGCCTGCTCATGGGTCTCCTGCGCCCCAGCGCCGGGCGCGCGGCCATCCTGGGGCGCGACTGCCACGCCGACGCGGTGGCGCTCAAGCGCGAGGTCGGCTACCTGCCGGACGAGCCGTTCCTCTACCCGTACCTGACCGGCCTCGAGACGCTGGAGCTGGTGGGGGGGCTGCACGGCCTCGCCGCCGCCGAGGCGCGCCGCCGCGCCGCCGCCGTCGCCGAGCGCCTGGGCCTCGGCCCGGCCGCCCGCGCCTACACGGTGACCTACTCGCTGGGGATGAAGAAGCGGCTGGCGCTGGCGCTGGCGCTGGTCCACGAGCCGCGGGTCCTCATCCTCGACGAGCCGACCAACGGCCTCGATCCGGCGGGCGCCCGCCAGATGCGCGCCGCCATCGCCGAGTACGCGGCGGGCGGGCGGACCATCTTCCTCTCCACCCACCTCCTCGACGCCGCCGAGCGGCTCTGTCACCGGGTGGCCATCATCCAGAAGGGGCGGCTGCAGGCGATCGGGACCCCCGACGAGCTGCGCGCCCGCTTCGCCGCCGCGCCGGGGACCACGCTCGAAGACCTCTTCCTGCGGGTGACGGCCGACGCCGACGCCGGCCCGGCGGCCGTGGACGGCCGGTGAGCGCCGCTCGCTCCGTCGACGCCGGGACGCTGGCCGGGCTGCTCGTCCGCGCGCGGCTGCGCTCGTTCCGCAACGGCCTGCGCGCGCGCGGCCGGCGGACGCCGCTGCTCATCACCATCGCCGGCGTGATCATCGCCTTCGCCTACGTGGGGCTGTTCTCGCAGGCCTTCGCCGCCATCGTGGCCGCGACCGGCCTCGTCGCGCAGGGGGCGGCGCTGGCGCTGGTGACGGGGGCGCTGGCGCTCGGCAGCCTGACCGCCAAGGCGGCCAGCAGCGACGCCGTGCGGGCCGGCTCGGCGGAGAACGAGTTCCTGCTGGCCCGCCCGGTGTCGCTGGCGGCGCTGGTCGCGGCGCGCGGCCTCGCCGACGCGGTCACCGATCCGATGGGGGCGCTGTTCCTGCTGCCGGTGCTGGTGGCGGCGGCGCTGGTCTGGCGGCTGCCGCCGGCCGCCTGGCTGCTGGCGGCGGCGATCTCCTCGGCGGTGCAGGTGGCGATCTCGATGCTGGCCTACGCGACCCAGCTCGCCGTCGTGCGGGTGGCGGCGCCAGCGCGGCGGCGGGCGGTCTGGATGGCGCTGCGCCTGGTGGCGGCGCTGGCGCTGGCGGCGGTGTGGATGATCGGGACCTGGGTGCTGCGCGCGCCGGCCTCGCTGGCCGCCGAGCTCGGCCGCGTCGCCGGGTGGGCGAACCGCTCGCCGGGCGCGCTCATCGTGGCGCCGCTGGTGGCGGCGGTGCGCGGCGACTGGGGCGGGGCGCTGGGGGCGCTCGGCCTGCTGGGCCTCGGCGCCGCCGCCGCGCTGCTGGTGGCGGTGGCCGTCGCGCGCCGGGCCGGGATGGCCGGGTGGGAGGAGTCGGGCGCCCCCTGGGCCGAGGCCGCGCCCGTCCCGCCGCCGACCCGCCGGCCGATCACGGCGGCCACCAAGGACCTGCACCTCATCGCGCGCGATCGCGGGCAGGTCCTGGTGCTGGTGGCGATGCCGGCCATCTTCGTGGGCATCCAGATCTTCGGCTCGGCGGGGTGGACCTGGTCGACGGCCAGCCTGGCGCGCATCTCCTGCCTCGCCTACTCGCTGGCGCTCTACATGGCCACCATCGGCCCGCTCACGCACATGCAGGCCGAGCGGCGCGCCTTCTGGATCCTGCGCACGGTCCCGGTGCCGCTGGCGCGGCTGTTCGCCGCCAAGGCCCGCGCCTGGTCGATGGTGGTGGGGGGCGCGGCGGCGTTCGCCTTCGTCCCGCTGGCGCTGGTGATGCCGCCGGCCCCGGCCGCCGGCGTGATCGCCGCCGGCCTGCTGGTGGTGGGGGGCGCGGTGGCGATGACCTTCCTGGCGATCGCCATGGCCGCCGGCGGCGCCGATCTCTCCGACGAGCAGAGCACCGCCGTCGGGCCCGGCACCATCTATTCGTTCCTGCTGGTCGGCGGCCTCTACAACCTGGTGCTGACCGGCGACCTGCGCGCGCGCCTGGCCGGCCTCGGGCTCTACCTGTTCGTGACCGCCGCCCACTGGGCGACCGGGGTGGCGCGCGCCGAGATCTGCCTCGACGCCGAGGCGGTGCGCGCGCCGCGCCTGCGGACCGCCGACGCGGCGACGCTGCTCCTCATCTACGCGCTCGGCGCGCGGGGGATCGGGACCGCGGCGGCGAGCGCGAGCGGCGAGGTGGCGCGCGCGCTGGCCGGGATGCAGCTCGGCTGGGTGGCGCTGGCCGGCGTGGCGGCGCTGCTCCTGCTGCGGCGGGCGCCGGCCGCGCGACGGTGGGCGCTCGCGCCGTCGCTGCTGGTG
>DASZVW010000802.1:0-11796 GCA_035546895.1 Polyangia bacterium | reverse complement strand
TGGAGATCACCGACACGCAGCTCGCGGCCTGTCCGGTGGGGATCGGCGCCGGCGTCGCCGTCGTGTTCCCGATGGCCGCCTGGTAGTCGTTCCCGTTGCAGTCGGCCTTCACGTAGCTGGCGCCGTACGGGAAGATGGTCTTCCCCGACCCCTCGCAGGCGGCCTGCCAGTCGGACGCCGTGCAGAGGCGCCAGCTCGGGCCCAGGAGCTCGCAGGCGTGCTCGGCCTCGGTCATCGTCACGTTGGTCCAGGGCATCTTGCCCGGGACGGTGCAGCCGCGGCGGGTGGAGTCGAAGCCGGGGCTGGTGGCGGTGGCGTCGTAGCGGCTCGCCTCGTAGGCGTACATGGTGACGTTGGTCGAGGCGATGTAGACCAGCGCGTCGTCGGTCGTCCGGTTCGACATCGAGTCGAGCTCGTCGACCAGCCCGTCACAGTCGTCGTCGACGCCGTTGCAGATCTCGACCCCCGGCGGCTTCATCGAGCCCATGCAGCGGTGGTTGCCCGGCTGCGTGTTGTCGCAGACCCAGGTGCCGGTGCCGGCGCAGGGGCCGCTGCCGAAGATGCAGCTCTTGCCGATCTGGAACGGCTCGTCGGTCTGGCCGTTGCAGTCGTTGTCCAGCCCGTCGCACCCCTTCGAGGTGTCCTCGATCGCCTGGTACGTCGCCGGGTAGGTGCAGACCCAGCCGTTCTGCCCGGAGCAGGTCGGCTGCGTCCCCGCGCAGACCCCCTTGGTCAGGCAGGTGGTGGTCGGGGCGCCCAGGTTGTCGTCGACGATCCCGTCGCAGTCATTGTCCAGGCCGTCGCAGATCTCGACGCCGCCGTTGGTCTTGATGCACTCGGTCTCGCACCCCGGCACGTTGGGGTCGCGGTCGTAGAAGTTGGCGAGGCAGGCGCCCTGGGTGCAGACGCCGTTGTCGCAGGTGGCGGTGGCGAACGGGAAGGCGCAGGTGTGGTTGCAGGCCCCGCAGTTGGCGGGGTCGGTCATGAACTTGAAGTTGTCGTCGATGATCCCGTTGCAGTCGTTGTCGATCCCGTCGCAGATCTCGACGCCGCCGTTGGTCTGCTGGCACTCGCAGCCGTTGCTGGGGTCCTTGTCGGCGTCGAAGAAGCCCGCCTCGCAGGCGTACTTGCACTGCCCGGCGACGCAGGAGGGGGTGGCGTTGGGGACGATGCACTGGTGGAAGCAGGTCCCGCAGTTCGCCACGTCGGTCTGCAGATCGGGCGAGTTCGGGTTGCACTGGCCGAAGCCGGCGTCCGAGCCGCCGAACCCGCCGCCGTCGCGGGTGATCGTCCCGCCGGTGCCGCCGTCGCGGCCGGTGGTGCCGCCGGTGCCGAAGTGGAGATCGAGCGGGCTGGCGTCGCGGTGGCGCGCGTCGAAGATGCCCGCGTCGTTCTGGACGACGCTCAGGAACGGATAGAGATGGTCACGGCAGCCGGCCGCGGCGACCGACGCCACCGCCACCAACAGCCCCAATTTGAAGAAGCTAACCGACCGCCCCGAGCTCATATTGTTGCGGGTCCACTATAGCCGAACTGGAGGTAAGGATAAATACTTTACGTCGTACGCTGCGCGTCGAAGCGGTGTCGTCGTCGGTGCTGGGTCGGTGACGGCGTGCGTGTCTTCCCGACTCAGGCCAGGTCCTGGCCCGCGAAGAAGAAGGCCAGCTCGCCGCGCGCCGTGTCCGGACCGTCGCTGCCGTGGACGGCGTTCTTCTCGATGTCGGTCCCGTACTTCTGGCGGATGGTCCCCGCGGGGGCCTTCTTCGAGTCGGTCGGCCCCATCACCTCGCGGTAGCGGGCGATGGCGTTCTCCCCCTCGATGGCCATCACCACGGCCGGGCCGGAGGTCATGAACTTCACCAGCGCGCCGTAGAAGGGGCGGTCCTTGTGGACGGCGTAGAAGGCGCGCGCCTGCGGCTCGGAGAGGTGCACCAGGCGGAGGCCGACGATCTTGAGGCCGGCCTTCTCGATCATCTCGATCACACCGCCGACGGCGTTCTTGCCGACGGCGTCGGGCTTCACGATTCCAAACGTACGTTCGATGGACATGGGTCTCCCTGCTGCCTATTTGACGAAACTGGCGACGGTCTTGCCGAGCTCGGCCGGCGTGGCCGCGATGGCGATGTTGGCCTCGCGGAGGGCGGCGATCTTCTCGGCCGCCGTCCCCTTGCCGCCGCTGATGATGGCGCCGGCGTGCCCCATCCGCTTGCCGGGCGGGGCGGTCTGGCCGGCGATGAAGGCCGCCACCGGCTTCTTCATGTTGGCCTTCACGAAGCGGGCGGCGTCCTCCTCCGACGTCCCGCCGATCTCGCCGATCATGAGGACCGCCTCGGTCTGCGGGTCGCGCTCGAACATCGCCAGGCAGTCGATGAAGTCGATCCCCTTGACCGGATCGCCGCCGATGCCGATGGCCGTCGACTGGCCGAGCTCCAGCGCCGTCAACTGGTGCGCCGCCTCGTAGGTGAGCGTCCCCGAGCGCGACACCACCCCGACCTTGCCCGGCTTGTGGATGTAGCCGGGCATGATCCCGATCTTGCACGCGCCCGGCGTGATGACCCCCGGGCAGTTGGGGCCGATCAAGGTGACGCCGGGGTAGGCGCCGAGCGCGCGCTTGGCCTTCACCATGTCGAGCGTCGGGATCCCCTCGGTGATGCAGACGATGACCGAGATGCCGGCCTGCGCCGCCTCGAGGATGGCGTCGGCGGCGCCCGGCGGCGGCACGTAGATGACGGTGGCGTTGGCGCCCGTCTTCTTGACCGCGTCGGCCACGGTGTCGAACACCGCGAACCCTTCGTGGTTGAGCCCCCCCTTGCCCGGGGTGACGCCGCCGACCACGCTGGTGCCGTACTCGCGCATCTGCTTGGCGTGGAAGGTCCCGGCCGAGCCGGTGATCCCCTGGACGATCAGCTTGGTCTCTTTTCCGACGAGGACTGACACGGTTAGGCCGCCTTTCCGGCTGCGAGGGCCACGACCTTCTTGGCGCCGTCGGCCATGTCGCCGGCGGTGGTCACCGCCAGGCCCGACTCGGCCAGCATCTTCTTGCCGAGGTCGACGTTGGTCCCCTCGAGGCGCACCACCAGCGGCACCTTGAGCCCGACCTGCTTGACCGCCGCGATGACGCCGGCGGCGATGGTGTCGCACTTCATGATGCCGCCGAAGATGTTGACGAAGATGCCGCGCACCTTGGGGTCGGCGGTGATGATCTTGAACGCCGCCGTCACCCGCTCCTCGGTGGCGCTGCCGCCGACGTCGAGGAAGTTCGCCGGCTGGCCGCCGAAGTGCTTGATGGTGTCCATGGTGGCCATGGCCAGGCCGGCGCCGTTGACCATGCAGCCGATGGTGCCGTCCAGCTTGATGAACGAGAGGTCGAAGCGCTTGGCCTCGGTCTCGGCCGGGTCCTCCTCGTCGAGATCGCGCAGCGCCTCCAGGTCCTTCTGGCGGTAGAGCGCGTTGTCGTCGAAGGTGACCTTGGCGTCCAGCGCCAGCACCCGCCCGTCGGTGAGCACCACCAGCGGGTTGATCTCGACCATCGACGCGTCGGTGGCCACGAAGGCGCCGTAGACCAGCAGGAACATCTCGGCCGCGTTCTTGGCCGCCGCGCCGTGCAGGCCGAGCCCGTAGGCCAGGTTGCGCGCCTGGTAGGCGGCCAGGCCGACGGTGGGGTCGACGACCTCCTTGATGATCTTCTCCGGGTGGCTGGCGGCGACCTCCTCGATCTCCATCCCGCCCTCGGACGAGGCCATCACCACCACGCGGCCGAAGCCGCGGTCGACCACCACGCCGAGGTAGAGCTCGCGCGCGATGTCGACCGCCTGCTCGATGAGCAGCCGCTTGACCAGCTTGCCGCCCGGCCCGGTCTGGTGCGTGACCAGGTTCATGCCCAGGATCTTCTGCGCCGTCTCGCGGGCGGCGGCGGCGCCCTTGACCACCTTCACGCCGCCCCCCTTGCCGCGCCCACCGGCGTGGATCTGCGCCTTGACGACCACGAACTCGTTGTCGGTCTCGGCGATCAGCGACTTGGCGGCCGCCTCGGCCTCGTCGATGCTGAACACCGGCCGACCCTTGGGGATCGGCACGCCGAACTTCTTCAGGATCTCTTTCGCCTGGTACTCGTGGATCTTCACGGCGTCACTGGGCCTTTCCTTGGTGCAGCGTGCGCGATCAGAGCTTGCGCGAGGCCTCGAGCACCTCGCGGACGGCGCCGGCCGACTTGTCGAGCGCCGCCTTCTCCTCGGCGGAGAGCTCGAGGTTGACGATCTTCTCGACGCCGCCGGCGCCGAGCACCACCGGGACGCCCAGGTAGAGATCCTTGTGCCCGTACTCGCCGTCGAGGAACGCCGCGCAGGCCAGGAGGCGCTTCTGGTCCTTGAGGTACGCCGTCGCCATGGCGATGGCCGAGGAGGCGGGCGCCGCGAAGGCGCTGGTCCCCATCAGCTTGACGATCTCGCCGCCGCCGCCGCGCGTCCGCTCGACGATGGCCGCCAGCTTGTCGGCGGCGACGAGCTGCTTGACCGGGACGCCGTTGATGGTGCAGGCGCTGAGGATCGGCACCATGGTGTCGCCGTGGCCGCCGAGCACCATCGCCCGCACGTCCTTGACCGACACGCCGGCCTCCGTTGCGAGAAAGAGCTGGAAGCGCCCGGAGTCGAGGATCCCCGCCATGCCGACCACCTTCTTGGCCGGGAAGCCGGTCACGCGCTTGAGCTCGTAGACCATGACGTCGAGCGGGTTCGACACCACGATGACGAAGGCGTCCGGGCAGTGCTTCTTGAGGTTCTCGGCGACGTTGCGGATGATCTTCAGGTTCACCGACAGAAGATCGTCGCGCGACATCCCCGGCTTGCGCGGCACGCCGGCGGTGATGATCACCACGTCGGCGCCGGCGCAGTCGGCCCAGTTCGAGCTGCCGGTGATCTTGGCGTCGTGGCCGAGGACGGCGCCGTTCTGCTCGAGGTCGAGCGCCTTCCCCTTGGCGACCCCCTCCTTCTCGGGGATGTCGAAGAGGACGACGTCGCCGAGCTCGTTGCGAGCGGCCAGCGAGGCCAGCTCGCCGCCGATGTTACCTGCGCCGATGAGGGCGATCTTCTTGCGACCGGGCATGTCTCACGCTCCTTGAATGTTGCGGATGATGGCGTCCCCGAAGGCCGAGCAGCTCACTTCCTGGGCTCCCTCCATGAGGCGCGCGAAGTCGTAGGTGACGGTCTTCTGGGCGATGGTCTTCTCCAGCGCGGCGACGGTGCGGCTGGCGGCGCCGGTCCAGCCGAGGTGCTCGAGCAGCATGACGCCCGAGAGGATGACCGAGCCCGGGTTCACCTTGTCGAGGTTGGCGTACTTGGGCGCGGTGCCGTGCGTCGCCTCGAACACGGCGTGGCCGGAGACGTAGTTGATGTTGCCGCCCGGCGCGATGCCGATGCCGCCCACCTGCGCCGCCAGCGCGTCGGAGAGGTAGTCGCCGTTCAGGTTCAGCGTGGCGATGACGTCGAACTCGTCGGGGCGGGTCAGCACCTGCTGCAGCGTGATGTCGGCGATGGAGTCCTTGACCAGCACCTGACCGGCCGGCGGCTTGCCGCCGCAGTCGTCCCAGCCGACCGCCTTCCCCGCGAACTCCTTCTTCACCAGGGCGTAGCCCCAGTCGCGGAAGGCTCCCTCGGTGAACTTCATGATGTTCCCCTTGTGGACCAGGGTGACGCTCTTGCGCTGGTGGCGGATGGCGTACTCGACGGCGGCGCGGATGAGGCGCTCCGACCCCTCGCGCGAGACCGGCTTGATGCCGATCCCCGAGGTGGCGGGGAAGCGGATCTTCTTCACCCCCATCTCGTGCTGCAAGAAGGCGAGCACCTTCTTCGCCTCGGCCGACTCGGCCTGCCACTCGATCCCGGCGTAGATGTCCTCGGTGTTCTCGCGGAAGATCACCATGTCGACCTTCTCGGGCGCCTTGACCGGCGACGGCACGCCCTTGAAGTAGCGCACCGGCCGCAGGCAGACGTAGAGGTCGAGCATCTGGCGGATGGCCACGTTGAGCGAGCGGATGCCGCCCCCCACCGGCGTGGTCAGCGGCCCCTTGATGCCGACGAAGTAGGTCTTGAACGCCTCCAGCGTCTCGTCGGGGAGCCAGCTGTCGAAGAGGTTCTTGGCCTTCTCGCCGGCGTAGACCTCGGCCCAGGCGATCTTCTTCTTGCCGCCGAACTCCTTGGCGACCGCCGCGTCGAGCACGCGCACGCTGGCGCGCCAGATGTCGGGCCCGGTCCCGTCGCCTTCGATGAAGGGGATGATCGGGTGATCGGGGACCTCGAGGCGCCCGTCCTGGTGGACGGTGATCGGGTCGGCACCGGACGGAATGACAGGTTTCGGGCTCGCCATGGCGGCCGTGATTAGCTCCGACCGGAGGCCATCAGCGCAAGAGAAAAAGCACGCGACACCTCCCGAATTTTGCCGCCCCTACGCCGGCCTGGGGTGCTTCACGCGGCCGAGAGAAGATCCAGCAGCGGCGCGTCCGGCGAGGCCGGGTTCACCCGCAGCTCGCGCGACTTCGGATCGACCAGCAGATCCAGCTCTTCGAGCGGGATCTGGCCGATGAGCGGCGTCGCCCTGGCGTCCTCGACGAGCGCGTTCGTCACCGTGTCGCGCCCGAGGATGGTGATCCGGATGCCGCTGACCCAGGGGACCTCGCGGGTGCGGCCGTCGGCGTAGCGGACCCTCCGGTAGCCCGCCGGAAGCAATCCGAGCCGCGCCACCACGTCAGCCGGCAAGACCAGCATCGTCGCCCCGGTGTCGACCAGCGCCTCGATCTCGGCAGAGCGAACGCCGTCCGCCGCGATCTGTCCGCGCGCTGCGTTCTCCTCGTCGTACGCGTTCGTCAGCTTGACCCTCTGCATGACTCTCCCCATGCGCCGTTCATCGGCGCGCTCCCCTGCATGGTTGCGGGCGAAATGATAGCACCCGGTCCAGACGCCGCGATGGTCGGCCTGGACAGGTGAACACGACAGGCTGTCTTTACGTCAAGCCGGCCAGGCCCGTCGGTTCAGCGGATCCGCGTGCCGGGCGGGACGTCGCGGTCGAGGGCGGAGAGGCCGAGCACGTCGGCGTCGCCGGCGGCCAGGATCATCCCTTGCGAGAGGACGCCGCGGATCTTCCGCGGCGCCAGGTTCGCGAAGTAGATGACAGTGCGGCCGACGATCGTCTCCGGCGTGTAGGCGGGCGCTATCCCGGAGACCACCGTGCGCGGCTCGGCGGCGCCGATGTCGAGCGTCAGCTTGAGCAGCTTGTCGGCCTTGGGGACGCGCTCGGCGGCGAGCACCTTGGCGGCGCGCAGGTCGATCCTGGCGAAGTCGTCGATCGAGACGTCGGCGGGCGGCGCGCTCGCGTCGGGGGCAGACGCGGGTTGCGGCGTCGTCGTCGCCGCTGTCGTCGCGGCCGGCGCCGCCTCGGCGGGGACCCACTTGGCGATCAGCGCCGCCTGCCGCTCGGGCTCGATGCGCGGGAAGACCGGCTTCGGCTCGGCGAGCGTACCGCCCGGCCACCCGAAGGTGGTCGGCCAGGTCCCCTCGTCGCCGCTCCGTCCGAGCTGGCGCAGGATCTCGCGCGCCGACTCGGGCATGGCCGGCGCCACCATCAGCGCCGCCCAGCGGAGCGCCTCGCAGCAGCCGGCCAGCACGTCGGCCAGCTTCGCCGCCTCGCCGGCCTTGTGGAGGACCCAGGGCTTCTCTTCGTCGATCTTCTGGTTGTAGGCGCGGATCAGACGCCAAGTGTTCTCCAGCGCACCGGAGGGGTTGAAGCTCTCCCAGCTCGATTGAGCGTTTTCGAGGAGCCCCGCCGCGCCGGTGTTCGAGATGGTCCGCGCCGGCAGCTCGGCGCCGACGTAGCGATGCACCATCGAGAGCGTGCGGTTGAGCAGGTTGCCGAGGTCGTTCCCCAGGTCCGACTGGTGGCGCTGGAACAACGCCTCGTAGGTGAAGTCGCCGTCGCCGCCGAAGGTGTACTCGCGCAGCACGAAGTAGCGGAGCGGATCGACGCCCAGCTCGGCGGCGATGGCGGTGGGGTCGACGCGCGTGGCCGGCATCGACTTGGAGATCTTCTGCCCCTTCACCGTCAGGTAGCCGTGGCAGAAGATCTGCTTGGGGGGCGGCAGGCCCGCGCTCATCAGCAGCGCCGGCCAGTAGACGGCGTGGAAGCGGAGGATGTCCTTGGCGATGAGGTGGTGGGCGTCGGCCCAGAAGGCGCCCTTGCCGTCGCCGCGGGCCACGGCGTCGGGGCCGCCCAGCACCGTCAGGTAGTTGGTGAGGGCGTCGATCCAGACGTACATCGTCTGCTTCGGGTCGCCGGGGACCGGGATCCCCCACTTGACCGTGGAGCGCGAGATCGACAGGTCGCGCAGCCCCCCCTTCACGAACGAGCGCACCTCGTTGAGGCGCGACTCGGGGCGCACCGGGTTCGTCTCGTACCAGGCGAGCAGCCGGTCGGCGTAGGCCGACAGGCGGAAGAAGTAGTTCTTCTCCTTCACCTTCTCGACCGGCGTGAGGTGGATCTTGCAGAGCTTGCGGTCGCCGTCGGCGACCACGTCGTCCTCGCTCTTGGCCTCCTCGCAGCCGACGCAGTACATGCCGTCGTACTCCGCCTCGT
Source organism: Polyangia bacterium (assembly GCA_035546895.1). Lineage (GTDB taxonomy): Bacteria > Myxococcota_A > Polyangia > Fen-1088 > Fen-1088 > JADGRB01. The sequence goes on along the minus strand of DASZVW010000802.1, from coordinate 3,177 downwards.
AGATGTCCTTCTCGAGGCGCCGCCACATCTCGGCGGCGGCGGCCTTGTGGCGCGGCTGCGTGGTGCGGATGAAGTCGTCGTTGGAGATGCCGATCCGCTTCCAGGTCTCCTCGAATTTGGCGGCGATCCCGTCGCAGTAGGCCTGCGGGTCGAGCCCGCGCTCGCGCGCGATCCGCTCGATCTTCTGGCCGTGCTCGTCGAGGCCGGTCAGGAAGAAGACGTTCTCCCGGCCGTCGCGCGCGCGGTGGTAGCGGGCCAGCGCGTCGGCCACCACCGTCGTGTAGAAGGTCCCGAGGTGGGGGAGGGCGTTGACGTAGTAGATCGGGGTGGTGACGTAGAAGCGGGGCATCGTCCTCAGTCTGCGCCGGGGCTCGGCGGCGCGGGCGCGGGTTGGAGCTCGTCGGCGGTGAAGGTCTTGGGGGGCTGCCCCTCGAAGTAGACGCGGACCCGGCCGCGCAGCACGTCGAGATCGCCGACGCGGCCGATGCCGTCCGGGGTGGCGACGCGCTTGCCCATCTTGGGGAGCGCCGCCGCCGCCTCGACGTAGGTGGCGTCCTCGTAGACCAGGCAGCACTTGAGGCGGCCACACTGGCCCGAGACCTTGGTCGGCGCCATCGCCAGGTTCTGGTGCTTGGCCATCTTGATGGAGACCGGCGCGAACTTGGGGAGGAACGTCGAGCAGCAGAGCTCGCGGCCGCAGGAGCCGATGCCGCCGACCATCTTGGCCTCGTCGCGCACGCCGACCTGGCGCAGCTCGATCCGCGCGTGGTAGCGGGTGGAGAGGTCGCGCACCAGCTCCCGGAAGTCGATCCGCGTCTCGGAGGCGAAGTAGAAGATGGCGCGGCCGTTGCGCTGGAAGTCGACGCGGAAGACCTTGATCGCCAGCTTCTGCGCCGCGGCCCGCTCGCGCGCGAACACCCGCGCCTCGGTCGCCCGCTCGGCCGCCGCGCGCAGCCGGTCGAGGTCGCGCGCCTCCGCGCGGCGCAGGATCCGCGGCAGCGGCCCGCCCGGGGCCCGCGGCGCCGGGGGCACCGCCACCACGCCGACGTCGGTCTCGCGCCCATCGTCGACCACCACCTGATCGCCGTGGCGCAGCTCGAGCGCGCCGGCGTCGCAGGCCAGCACGCGGCCGCGCGGGTCGAGCTTCACCCCCGCGACGTTGATCGCCGGCGCCGTCTCGTTCACGCCCGCAGCTCCTGCCGCTTGAGGGCGATGAGGAGCCGCTCGAGCGCCAGCGTGGGGTTGACGTTGACCTGCAGCGCCAGCTGGACGTCGACGATCGCCGTCAGCGCGCGGCCGAGCCGGTCGACGCCCGCCGCCGCCAGCGCCCGCGGATCGCCGGCCCGGGCCAGGGTGGCCAGCTCGGGCGCCCCGGCCGCCACCGCGAGGGCGTCGCGATAGAGCCCGCCCAGGAGGCCCACCAGCCGCGGCAGGTCGGCCTTCCCTTCCTTCTCGCCGGTGAGCGCCGAGACGGCGTCGAAGAGCTGGCCGGCGCCCGGCGTGGCCACCGCGCGCCGGAGCTCCCCCAGCGCCTCGGTGAGGCCGGCGGCGACGTCCTCGACGGCGGCTGCTTCCAGCATCCGCGCCGCCGAGCCGTCGGCCAGCGCGGCGGCGATCTCGGCGCGCGCCTCGGGGATGCCGCGGGCGCGCGCGATCCGGGCCAGCGCGGCCGGGCCGAGCGCGCGGAACCGGATCCGCTGCGCGCGCGAGCGGACCGTCGGCAGCAGCCGCTCGGGCGCGCCGGTGCAGAGCACCAGGTGGTTGGCGCCGAGCGGCTCCTCGAGCGTCTTGAGCAGGCCGTTGGCCGAGTTGGGGTTCATGGCGTCGGCGTCGTCGACCACGATCACCCGCGCCGCCGCCTCGTGCGGCCGCGTGCGCGCCAGCGCCACCATCGCCCGCACGTCCTCGATGACGATCTGCCCGCCCGGCCCCGACGGCCCGAAGCTGGGGACGTCGGGGTGGAGGCCGGCCTCGATGCGCCGGCAGACCTCGCAGGCGCCGCAGCCGATGCCGGGGGCCGCCGGGCAGTCGAGCGCCATCGCCAGGCCCAGCGCCGCGCCCCGCTTGCCGACGCCGGGCGGCCCCTCGAACACGTAGGCGTGCGCCACCCGCCCGCCGGCGATGGCGCGCTCGAGCGCCGCCCGCGCCAGGTCCTGGCCGATGAGGTCTGGGAGCCGCACCGGCGAACCCTAACACATGGCGATCCGCGCCATCCGCCGCGGTCGACAGCCCGTTGCGGGGACGGTAACCTTGGCGGCGTCATGGGAATCCTCGGCAGGCTCTCGACGCTGATCAAGTCCAACGTCAACGACGTGATCGACTCCATGCAGGACCCGGGCAAGGAGATCGATCAGATGGTCCGCGACATGGAGGACTACGCCCGCCAGGCGCGCGCCGAGGTCGCGCGCTGCATCGCCGACGAGCGGCTGCTCGAGCGGCGGCTGCAGACCATCGAGGGGGAGATCGCCGACTGGCAGAAGAAGGCCGAGATGGCCATCCGCGCGGGCGACGACGCGCTGGCCAAGCAGGCGCTGGTCCGCAAGGGCGAGAAGGAGACCGAGCGCGACGACACCAAGAAGGCGCTGCAGGAGCAGGGGGTCTACGGCGACCAGCTGACCGCGGCGCTCAAGGCGCTGGAGGCGCGGCTCAAGGACGTCAAGCTGCGGCAGGGGACGCTCAAGGCCAAAGCGCGCGCCAACCGCGAGGGGACGATGACCGCCAAGACCTCGGCGTTCGACCAGTTCGAGCGGATGTCGAGCCGGATCGACGCCACCGAAGTGGAGGCGGGGCTGGACGAGGAGCTGACCGGCCGCACCGGCGAGCGGATCGCCGCGGAGCGGCAGCTCGACAAGATGGCCAGCGACAGCGCCGTCGACGACGCCCTGGCCGAGCTGAAACGCAAGCTCGGCAAGTAACGTGCGGGCCGGTGGTTGAGCGCGTTGACGAAGCTGGGCTTTGCCCAGCGGAGTCGTCGCGGGAGGGTTCGGGAACCCTCTCAGGGTTCCCGACTTAGTGGTAGGCTCCGCCGTCAATGGCCAATCGGCAGCAGGGGGCGCCGGCCGGCACGCGGTCGTCTGAGAACACCGCGCGCGTGGTGATGCACAAGAGCGCGCTCCCCGGCTGGGTCTGGGGGGCGCTCGGTTGTCTGACCGTCCTCGCCGTCGGCTTCGGCGGCTT
>DASZVW010000801.1:0-2955 GCA_035546895.1 Polyangia bacterium | reverse complement strand
GAATCGTCCACTGTCACGCCGCGCACCTCCAGGGGACGCGACCGTTGTATATCATGGCGCCTCTATAAACCTGGGACGACCGAGCTTAACCGAACCTTCTTTGCGAGCCTTCTGATGTCCAGCGATCCGCACGAAATCACCCAGACCATTCCGGCCCGCGGCGGGCCGAGGAGCGAGGGGGCCCGGCAGGGGGCGCTGGTGGTGGTGGGGGACGGCGCCTCGCTGGCGACGCTGGCCGCGCCGCGCCTGTTCCCGATGACGGCGCCGACGCTGGAGATCGGCCGGCGCCCGCCGACGGCCGGGCCCGCCTCGCTCACGCTGGCCGACGGCACCGTCTCCGCGCTCCACGCGCGCATCCAGCGCTCCGGCGACCGCTCGGACCTGTACGTCATCCAGGACCTCGGCAGCACCAACGGGACCTTCGTCAACGGGCGGCGGCTGCGCGGGCCGGCGCCGCTGGGGGACGGGGCGGTGCTGTTCCTCGGCTCGCAGGTGCTGGTGTTTCGCCTCTACACGGCCGCCGAGATGAACGCCGTCAACGAGGACGCGCTCGCGCCGCTGACGCCGGTCGCCACCCTCTCGCCCGCGCTGGCGAGCACCACCTCCAAGCTGCGGCGGCTGGCGCGCTCGGACTCCGAGATCCTGCTGGTCGGCGAGACGGGCGTCGGCAAGGACGTGTTCGCCGCCGCGGTGCACGCGCTCTCGGGGCGGCTCGGCAAGCTCATCGCCGTCAACTGCGCGGCCATCCCGCGCGAGCTGGTGGAGAGCGAGCTCTACGGCTACGAGAAGGGGGCGCACTCGACGGCGCAGGCGCGCAAGACCGGGCTCGTCGAGGCGGCCGACGGCGGCACCCTGTTCCTCGACGAGATCGGCGACATGCCGATCGAGCTGCAGTCGAAGCTGCTCCGCTTCCTGCAGGACCGGCGCTTCTCGCCGCTCGGCTCGACGCGGGTGGTGGAGGCCGACGTCCGCATCATCGCCGCCACCAGCCGGGTGGCGCTCGACAAGGGGGCCCACGTGCAGGAGGCGATGCTGGGGCGGCTCGGCGCGCAGCCGATCCTGCTGCCGCCCTTGCGCGAGCGGATCGAGGACCTGGGTCGCCTGGCCGCCTACTTCCTGCGCGAGGTGAGCGACGGGCGGACGTTCGAGCCCGACGCCTTCAAGGCGCTCATGCTGCACGACTGGCCGCTCAACGTGCGCGAGCTGTCCAAGGTGATCACCGAGGCCGAGGTGCTGAGCCGGAGCACCCCCACCATCGGCTTCGAGCACCTGCCGAGCAACATCGCCACCAAGGTCCAGTACGATCTCCCCGACGACCTCGAGGACACCACCGTCGATCCCGAGCCGTCCCCCGCCGCCGACGACGGGACCGGCAGCGGCGTGGTGCGCGAGCAGGTCGGACCGGCGCCGACCACCCGCGTGCGCCGCCCCGCCCCGACCCGCGACGAGATCGTGGCCGCGCTGGCCGCCAGCAACGGCAGCGTCGCCCAGGTGGCCCGCCGGATGAGCCGGCAGTACGCGGTCGTCTGGCGCATCATCCAGCGCTACGGCATCGACGCCGGCGCCTTCCGCAAAGACAACGGCGACGGCAGCGACAACAACGACAACGAAGGGACCACCTGATGCCCCCCGCGGCGATCATCCTCCGGCAGGGGCGCGCGCGCCCGCTCTGGTTCGGCCACCCCTGGGTCTACGCCAACGCCGTCGCGCGCGTCGAGGGCGACCCGGCGCCCGGCGACGTGGTGTCGCTGCGGGACCACGACGGCCGCTTCATCGGCCGCGGCTTCTACAACCCGCGCTCGCAGATCCCGGTGCGGCTCTGCACCCGCGCCGACGAGCCGGTCGACGGCGACTTCTTCCGGGCGCGCATCGCCCGCGCCCGCGCGGCCCGCGCCCGCCTGGGCCTCCCCGGCGAGCGGACCACCGCCTACCGCCTGGTGAACAGCGAGGGGGACGACCTGCCGGGCCTGGTGGTCGACGTCTACGGCGACGCGGCGGTCGCGCAGATCACCACCCTGGGCATCTCGGCGCGGCGGGCGGAGATCTTCGACGCGCTGGAGGCCGAGCTGGGCGTCAAGACGATCTACGAGATCTCGCCCCCCTCGTACGCCGAGCTGGAGGGGTTCGCGGGGGGCTCGCGCGTCGCCCGCGGCGCGCCGCGCGCCTCGGTCTCGGTGGTCGAGGACGGCGTCGCGCTGGAGGTCGAGCCGCTGTCGGGCCAGAAGACCGGCATGTTCATCGACCAGCGCGAGACGCGGGCCCGCGTGGGGGCGCTGGCCCGCGGGGCGCGGGTGCTCGACCTCTACGCCTACGCGGGCGGGTTCTCGCTGGCCGCCGCGCGCGGCGGCGCCGCCGCGGTCACCGCCGTCGACAGCTCGGCGCGCGCCGTCGCCCGCACGCTGGCCCACGCGGCGGCGAACGGCGTCACCGTCGAGGCCGTCGAGGCCGACGCCTTCCGCTTCCTGGAGACCGCCACGCCGCGCGCCTACGATCTCCTGGTCGTCGATCCGCCGAAGTTCGCGCGCGCGCGCAAGGACCTGGAGGCGGCGCGCAAGGGCTACGAGCGCCTCAACGCGCTGGCGCTGCAAGCGGCGGCGCCGGGCGCCATCCTGGTGACCTGCTCCTGCTCGCAGAACGTCGACGCCGAGACCTTCGAGCGGATCGTCGCTGCGGGCGCCAAGCAGGCGGGGCGCGAGGTCCGCATCTTCGAGCGCCGCGGCCCCGCCGCCGATCACCTCCTGCCGCCGGGCTTCACCGAAGGGCAGTACCTCAAAGTCCTCCTCTGCTACGTCGTCTGAACCCCGCCCTTTCCCCTTCGGGGGGGCTCCCTGACCCGCCCCCCCGTTCAACGTGACCGGGTCGGTCCTGCTCGGGGAGCGGGATTCCTTCCGCGGGGGACGCGGGCCTAAGTGCCCCGCAGACGGGGCACATGGCCGCTCCGCTCGTCCGCTGGCA
>DASZVW010000800.1:0-1714 GCA_035546895.1 Polyangia bacterium | reverse complement strand
CCCCGCCCCGCACCAGCGGCAACAGGAACTCGGCGATGAACGCGCGGGCCATCGCCTAGCGCGTGCGCCCCAGGCCCCAGAGCGGCATCGGCCCCAGCGGCTGGTTCTCGATCTCGATCGCCTCGTCGGGCTCGCGCTCGGTCCGCCCGGCCGGCTCGAGGTTGGCCAGCGCGGGCTCGAGCTCGACCAGCAGGCGCCGGTCGAAGGGGACGATCGCCTCGCGCAGGATGCGCACCGGCGGCGAGGCCCGATCGGGGAACAGCACCATCGCCCCCTCGGTGGCCCCCAGCCGCTCGGCCAGGAGCTGGGGCGAGGCGGCGGGGCGGATCTGCGTCCCCAGCGGCACCAGCACCTCGGGCGCGCCGAGCTGGTAGATGGTGCCGAACGGCAGCCCCTCGAGCACGTCGGCGGCGCGCACCAGGACGCCGCGCTTGAGCAGCACCACCCGGTACGACCGCAGCGCCGTCGGCGGCAGCGCGTAGACGAGGCGCTGCAGCCAGACCGCCTGCCCCCAGGGGACCAGCGCCGCCACCGGCCGCCGGGCGTCGCCCCCCGCCTCCAGCCGCAGCGACACCGCCAGGTCGGGGCGCCCCGCCGGCGCCGCCTCGCGCCGCTCGACGATCTCCGGCGCCGGGGCGCGGATCCGGATCAGGTCCTCGACGGCGGCCAGGGTGGGGAACGGCGCCACCTCGGTCACCCCGCGCGGCGAGAAGAGGTGCAGGCAGTCGGGCGCGAAGCTGCCGCGGCAGGCCTCGAGGTGGATCGGGTGGCGGTAGCCGGCGGCGACCGCCACGTTGTCGGTGACCGGCACGTAGAGCTCGAGCCCCGGCGTGGTCGAGAGCAGCCGCCAGAGCCGCGCCGGCGGCCGGTCGATCCGGAACACCCAGAACGACGACCCCGGCGAGAAGGCGCTCGCCGCCCGGCTCTCGCACAGCGCGGCCGACGCCCGCAGCGCCTCGCCCGGCTCGCGCGCGTAGCCGGCGGCGCGGTGGAGCATCCCGGCCACCACCGTGCCGAGCCCGCGGCGGGCCGTCAGGTAGACCGGCCCCTCGGGCGGCCGGGCCGCCCGCCCGGTGAGGCGCACCAGCGAGAGCCGCAGCAGCAGCTTCCCGAGCGGCAGCTCGCTCTCGATGCGGTAGGGGATGGTCTGCTCGAGGCCGTAGAGGACCAGGTCGCCCGACGCCTCCGCCAGCGCCTCGACGTCGTAGCCGAGCGGCGCCCGCGCGTCGCGGAACTGCACCAGGTGCTTGCCGGCGCCGGTGAAGACCTGCCCGCCCGCCAGCCGGGCCGCGTGCGCCGCCACCTCGCCCACCTCCGGCGAGGCCGGCAGGAGCACGATCGCCTCCCGCGTCCCCGCCCCGCCCCGGGCGTAGACGATGCGCAGCCCCGGCTGCAGGTCGTCGAGGCTCTGCTCGGCCGAGAGCAGGCGCAGGAACGACACCAGCCGGTCGACGCCCGCGAAGCGCGCGCAGAGCTGGCGGCCGATGACCGCGCCGCGCGCGTCGGCGACCAGCCCCGGCAGGTTGAAGCGGGTCTGCCCGAGCGCAATCCGCTGGAGCATGGAGGAGACAGTCTAGCAGCCCGTGGTGGAAGTCGGTTTTCTCACGCCGCGATCAGCTCCGGCGTGAGCCAGCCTGAGTTGGCGTCCGTGCGCGGGTCGGGGTGGGGGGCGGGGCTCGGGACTGTCAGGAAAGCACCGATGACGTCGACCAGC
>DASZVW010000799.1:0-4151 GCA_035546895.1 Polyangia bacterium | reverse complement strand
GTGGCCGCGGCCACCGCCTTTTGGTTGGGGTGTGGGGGGGTGCCCGAAAAACGACGCCAGTGCTGTCTCGGTAGCGCGTGTCCCACTGCCGACCAGATTGAAGCCGGCTGGGTTTGCGAGTGCAGGCACGGATGGGACTCGCACGAGGTCGAATATGACGGGCGATTCGTCGTGGGCGTGTGCCACACCTGCGAGCGCAATGCTCAACCAACAGTGCTCGAAGTGCTCATCGCGCGTGAGCCATTGAGGGCGCCGTGAGCGAACGCATGAACCAAGCGCACGTCTCCGCAATGTCGCACGTACTCGACGAGGTGCGGGAAGAACGGATGCGCCAGCATGAACGCTGGGGCGAACAGAACCTCCCCGACGGAACCCGCAACGCACGAGCAAACAGAACGCGTCGAGGAGCCGCGAGGCGCGCGTGCGACAAGGCTGCGGCGTCGGGCAAGCTGACGTGGCTCGACGTTGCCGAGGAGGAGCACGCCGAGATTAGGTGCGAGGAGGACGTCGACAGGCTCCGCGCTGAGATCATTCAAAAGGCGGCGGTTTTGGTTCAATGGGTCGAGGCCATCGACCGGAGGCGGGGGAAGTGAGTCCGCGCTTGATGCCGGCGCAGAAGCCGCACCGTAGCGAGCAGACCGTGTGCACGCCGCGCGAGTTTCTCGATGCGGTTGAGAAGCGCTTCGGAGAGATCGGCTTCGATCTCGCCGCAGAAAAAGGCAATCAGGTCACGCGCCGACCGCACACGGCGGCGTTCTTTGGCCCCGGGTCATCGCTCGCAGAAAACGCGCTGGATTCTGTGTGCATATGGCCGAATCGTGGCCTTTCTTGGCTGAACCCACCTTTCGCGAACATCAGAGCATGGGCGCGTCGGTGCTATGAGGAAACGGTTTCTACCCATGGATCGCGCGGCCGAATCCTGTTGCTGGTCCCTGCCGCCGTGGGGTCCGTGTGGTTCAACTCGTTCGTCAGACCGCGGGCCTTCGTCTTTGAGCTATCGCCGCGGTTGACCTTCGTCGGTCACAAGTCGCCATACCCGAAAGATTTGATCCTCGCCTACTACGGCCCAGAGGGGTTCGTAGGTCGAGCGGCGTGGAGATGGAAATGACCATCACCGAACTTCACGCCGCCCACCCAGAGCTCGCCGAAGCCTATGCCCTCTCCCGTGAGCAGAAGCTCGGCCCAAAGCGCACCGCCAAGGTCCTCGGCCTCTACGTCTCGACAGTGAAGACTCGCGTCTACCGGGCCCGGATGCTCCTCGGTGACATGCCCGACCGACGCACAGACAATCTCACGGTAGACGAGCGTGAGCGCATCGACGCCAAGATAACGGCCCTTGGGCGGTGTCGGTGCGGCCTTTGGCTCCCATGCCACTCGTGCCCAAGGAGCGCGGTGGAGCTCGCAGACGCGCGCCCTGGTGCAGGGGCGACGTACCCCGGGAGTCCGCTGTGAGGCCCATCGTCATGCGCCGATGCGCCGCCTGCCGGGCGTTCTGCCCGCGCTGGGTGATGTTCTGCTGGCCGTGCCGGCGCGAGATGGCGGAAGGGTGGCCGGAGGCGTGACGACCGTGGCGGCTCTCTTCGTCGAGGCGAACGGCGCCTATTTCGGTCTGCCCGACGTAGACCCGTGGGATGTCACGCGTGACGCGCGGCTGTACGCGGGCCCGTACCCAGTCGTGACGCCCCGCCGACGCCCCGCCGACCGCGCCCTCGGCATCCTCGCCGCCCCGCTGTTTCTCTTCGACCTGTTCTTCGGTCGCTACTTCGAGGAGCGCGCCGGTATCCGCCGTTCCCGTGAGAGGGCCAAGGAGACGGAGGAGCGCAGGTTGAAGGTCATCAAGGGAGGACTCGACTAGATGAGCAAGCTCAACGACCTCGCCGCCCGTCGCCGCGCGGCCCAGCACACCGCTGACTTCTGTCGAGACGACGTAGCCCGCAAGGCTCGCGCGTATCACGACGCAGTGAAGGCGCAAGCTGCCGCTGACGACGCCCTCGAAGAGGCTGACCGAGCCCTCGTAGAGGCGCAGCGAGAGACGATTGGAGGGGTGGCGTGACCGGCCACGAGCTCACTCTCATCGCCGGCTCGAAGCATTCCAAGCGAAACGCAGAGCTGATTCGCTCCTGGCTCCGCAACTACCCCGCCGCCGACACGAACCCGATGATTCGGGACTGGTACAAGCGCAACTTCCTCACCGAGGAAGATGCGAAAGGACTGATCCGATGAAGAACGCGAAGCGAACGTAGACCACGACAAGGGGGCAAGCCATGGGACTGAAAAGCAAAGCAAACACCGGCCTCGACGCTTTCTGCAATGTGCAGCAGACACAGAACCCGGGGCCGGTAATGCCGGACGCGGCGGGAATGTTGGCTACGGCCAAGGAAGATCCCGAGCGGCGCGAGCGCCAGGAATTGGAGCGGGATACGACCCGGGCTCTCTGGCGAGAGGTCGAGCACGCGGTCAAGCAGAGGGACAACTGGTATCTCTGGCGTCTGTCCGAACTGCTCAAGCATCGCTGATGCGCATGGCCAAGCAAAGCGTCGCTCCTGGACTGCCCACGCCGGTCAACGGCCAACCCGGCAGGCCAGAAAACACCGCCGCAACACCCGACCACCCACCCGACCGTACCCACGTCTGGATCTGGGACGTGGAACGGCATGTCTGGCAGCTCGGCCCGATGGGTTCCCCGGACTGCATTTGCGGCGCTGGTCCGTGCCAGGGGTGCGCTTACGGGAAGCGGGCGAAGTACGGGGAAGAGTGGTGGATGGCTCCTCTCTCGCCGCGCCTCGTGGACTTTAACGCCGTACTCAAGTCGAAGTTGGGTCCCGGGTACTGTAAGGGCCCCGGATGTGGCTGCAAGTCGCCGTCAGACTTCCATCCGCTCGATCGCGAGTCGGGCGTGCTCAAGTGAACCTATTGGACTTTGGCATGGCTCTGTCCGACGCGATTAGAAGGGTCGCGGTCGAAACGCACATGGCCGGCGGTCACCCCGAGGTCTGCGTGCTGTCGCCGCCTGAGTGGCAGGCCCTCGCGGGCTACTTGGCGTGGCGGACCGTGCTCATGGAAGGCGAAGCGTTCACCGACATGCGCAGCCTGACTCTGTACACGGAAGTCGGTCCGGTCGAAGTCGTCTGGAGATCTGACGCTCCGGTGGAGCGGCTTACGATCATGTCTCGCAAGGATTGGAAAAAGAAAGAGAGCAAATGGCCAACCTCAAGACCAAGAAAACAACCCCCGGCGAACGCGCCATCGAAGCGCTGAACAGGGCCGCCGATGCGGCTGTCCGCAAGGCGCCAACGGGCCTCGAAGTCCGTCTCGCCTACATGGAGCGGGTGGTCGAAATCCGCGAGGAGTTCGAGCGCCTGGAGGATGAGGTGTGGGGCCGGGCGCGGGCGGCCGAGACCGAAGGGAGCGCGTGATGGGAGCCCACAAGTCCAACCCCCACGCCGAGGGCTATGTACTCGGATCCGCACGCACGCCTCCCGTGCAGATCTCCGCCCACCTCGACTGCGAGGTCATCCCCTCGCAAGAGTGGCTCGACGAGAACCCCGCCGACCCAGAGACCGGGAAGCGCCCCGAGTGCCCTCCCGAGCGCGCCGAGGTGCGGTTCCTTATCATGGGGGCGATGGTCATCCCGAGCGCCGTGAGAGCCAAGAAAGATTGGGCGGCGGGGTTCGGGCCGGTGGCCGAAATCCACCGTATGAGATGGCAAGAGTTCGCGCTCTTGCTCATTCGCGAAAACCCACAGCTTGCCCCCGTCCTCAACGGACCGACCCCGGTGCAGGGCGAGGAGAACTAGGTGGCCGACGTCTTCGTGCGCCCCATCCGATACGGCGAAAGACGCTACGTGTGGTCAACCACCCGGAGTGCCATGATGGCCCGATTCGGGGGTCCCTGGTGCGACTTCGAGACCGTCGCCGAGCTCGTAGACGGGATGCTCGAGCGCTGCCGTATCTCGGCCGCGTTCATCGACGGCGTGGAGGAGCAGGGGCGCCCTAAGATTCAAGGCTTTGTCGTCGAGGACCCCGACGACGAATCAGTGGAGTTCTTGCACGTCTGGCGCCTCTACAAGGAGATGCAGAGTCAAGACCTAGCGGCCCGCGTCGTCGGTGCCCTGTTGCGAGGGCGTGAGGCGGTGACATTCCGGAGGCCAC
>DASZVW010000798.1:0-7930 GCA_035546895.1 Polyangia bacterium | reverse complement strand
GCGCGGTCGCTGGCCAGCACCTCGATCGGCATGCGCGCGGCGAGCGCCTCGAGCAGGGCCAGCAGGTACACTTCCGCGCCCGCGACCTCGTGTGCGCTGGAGACGATGGCCACGGACGGCAACGAGCCGCCTGCGCGGGGCAGGCCAGCGCCGTCGCCCTGGCCGCGTCGCACAGGTGCCATGCGCGGTCAGGCTATGCGATGAGGCCGACGGTGATGCGATGATGCGCGCCCGGACGATGCGCGCCGAGGAGTCGACCAGCGCACCCCTGGCCGTCCTGCTCGTGGATCCCTCGTCGCACGGCGGCATCGTGGCCTACACCGCGCTGGTCGCGCGCGCCCTGACGCAGGCCGGCGCGCGCGCGCGGACGCTCGGCAGCCGGGCCCTCGAGCCGCGCGACGGCGAGATGCCGTTGGAGCCCGACCTGGCCGTCGACCCGTGGAGCCGCCCGCCGGGCTCGGCGCTGGCCTTCTTCGGCAGGCGGCTGGGCTCGTGGATCGCCTCGGCCATCGCCGTGATGCGGGCGGTGCGACGCCACCGGCCCGACGTCGTCCACTTCCAGATGCCGCTCAACCGCCGCCTCGACGGCGCCCTGGTCCGCCTGCTGGCCCTGTGGCGCCCCGTGGTCTGGACGGCGCACGACGTCCTGCCCTTCGAGTCCACGCCCCAGGACCGGCGTCGCTTCGCGCGCATCTACCGGGGCGTCGACGCGCTGATCGTCCACACCCACCCGGCGGCCGACGAGGTCCGGGCGCTCGCCGGCGTGCGGGCGACGGTGATCGAGCATCCGGTCGCCCCCCACGCGGTCGTGCCGCGCGCCGAGGCGCGCGTGCGCCTGGGCCTCGATCCCGACGGTCGGCTGCTCGTCGCCCTGGGCTTCATCCGCGCCTACAAGGGCTACGACCTGCTGGCCGACGTGTGGGAGTCGCTCGGCGCCTCGGCGCCCACCCTGCTGGTCATGGGGGAGCTGCTGGCCGCCGACCAGCGCCCGGTCGTCGAGCGCCTGCGGCGCTGCCCGCGGACGGTCATGCGCCTGGGCTACGCCAGCGACGAGGACGTCTGGCTGGCCACGTGCGCGGCCGACGCGCTGCTGCTGCCCTACGCCAACGCCAGCGACAGCGGGGTCCTGCACCTGGGCCGCGCGGCCGGCGTGCCGGTGATCGCCTCCGACCGCCCCCAGCTGGCCGCCTCGGTGCGCGAGACGTCGGCCGGCGCCGTGGTGGCGCGCGACGCCGCCGCCTGGTCGGCGGCCGTCACGGGTGCGCTTCCGCCGCCGCCGCCCGCGCCGCCGCCGCTGGCCGAGGTCGGCGCCCGTCACCTCGCGGTCTACCGCGAGGCGCTGGCACGCCGCCGCGGCGCACGCCGCGCGATGGGCTAGATTGGCCGCCCGTGATCGCCGGGCCGGCCGATGACCGCGAAGCCGCCGCGCCGGCGTCGCGGATCACCTACGTGACGATCGCCGACGCGGCGTTCTTCGTCGGCGCGGTGGGGATGCTCAACTCGCTGCGGCTGACCGGCAACCACGAGCCGGTCGTCGTCATCGACGTCGGGCTCACCTCCGAGCAGCGCGCGATCCTCGGCCCGCACTGCGAGCTGCGCGAGCCGCCCTCGACCAAGGAGGGCCCGCTCGTCGTCCTGCTGAAGTCCTCGATGCATCTGCTGGGCGTCACGGGGATCGTGGTCCTGCTCGACACCGACGTCGTGCTCACCCGCCGCCTGACGCCGATCCTCGACGACGCGGCGGCGGGCAACGTCGTCGTCGTGGCCGACCAGCTGCCCGAGCGGCGCTTCGAGGAGTGGAGCACGGTCCTCGGCCTGGCCCAGCCCCCACGCAGCCAGCGGCACGTGGGCGCCGGGTTCATCGCGCTCGACCTCGACCAGTGGCCCGACTTCATGCCGCGCTGGCACGAGCTGTGCGAGCGCGTCCCGGCGTCCCGGGCGGAGCTGCCCTTCGACCTGCCCCACGAGGAGTTCCTGGCCCACCCCTTCGCGCTGCCCGAGCAGGACGTCCTCAACGCCTACCTGTCCACCGAGGTGCCCGCCGAGCGCCTGTCCATCTACGAGCTCGACGTCTTCCCGGGGCCACCGCACAACGACACCCTGCGGATCGTGGACCGGCGGACCCTGCGCTGCGACAACGCCGGCCACGAGCCGTTCCAGCTGCACTACTGGAACCACCCGAAGCCGTGGCGCGCCGACGCCCGGCCGCACCTGGCCATGGACGCCTACGTCGAGCTGCTGGCCCGGCTGCTGTGCGCCGACGACGTGCCCATCCGGCTGGACCCGCAAACGCTGCCGGTCTGGCTCCGCGACGACCTGCGCGGGCGCCTGGTGCGGCGCACGCCGCGCCACCTGCGCCGCGGGCTCCGAGCGGCGCTGGGCCTCCTGCCGCCGGGCCTCGAGCGGCGCGCGCGCGACGTCGGCGGCGCCGTGGCCGAGCGGCTGCGCCTGGGCTGAGGCCGTCAGTCGTCCAGGCCGGCGGCAGCGGTTGCTACCGTGCCGCCGTGGTTCGAACGGCCCGAGCTCGGGAGGGCTCGCGTATCCCGTGGCGTGCGCAGGGAGCGCGCCCGGCCCCCGAATCCGGCTCCTCCGCGACGCCGCTCCCGGTCGAGACGTCCTCGGGACGCCCGACGCTGCGCTACCAGCCGGCGCTCGACGGCATCCGCGGCGTGGCGATCGTCGCCGTCATCGCCTCGCACACCGGCTACGCCGCGTTCGGCTCGGGGTTCTACGGGGTCGACGGCTTCTTCGTGCTCAGCGGCTTCCTCATCACCACGCTGCTGCTCGAGGAGCGGGCCGGCACCGGCGCCGTGTCGCTGCGGCTGTTCTGGCAGCGCCGCGCGGCCCGGCTGCTGCCCGCCCTGGCCGTGCTCTGCGTGGCCATGCTGGCCATCACGGCGCTCAACGCCATCGTGTCGCTGCGCCCGACCCTCAGCCCCTACCCGGCCGGCCAGACCCTGCTGGGGATCGCCACGGCGGCCACCTACACCGCCTCGTGGGCGCAGGCGCTCTTCCACGCCCAGCTCGGGCCCCTCGTCCACACCTGGTCGCTGTCGGTCGAGGAGTGGTTCTACGTGCTGTGGCCGCTGGCCCTGCTGGCGCTCGTGCGGCGCCCCACCCGGCTGGCCGGCGCGGTGACGGCGATCGCCGCTGCGGCGATCGCCTACCGCCTGCTCTCGGAGGAGCTCATCTCCTCCCGGCGCTACCTGTACTTCGCCGTCGACCAGCGCGCCTGCCAGCTGCTGGTGGGGTGCGCGCTGGGCGCGGTCCTCGTCGTCCACGGCGAGCGCCTCGCCCGCCACCCGCGCGTGGTCGGGTGGCTCGGCGCGCTGGGCGCGGCGGGCTTCGCCGTGCTCATGGCCCGGCCGCTCGGCAAGGGCGCCGTCTCCGCGGGCGTGCCCTACGAGCGCTTCCTCGAGCCGGTGGCGGCCCTGGCCATGCTTCCGGTGATCGCCTGCCTGGTCACGCGCCCCGGCTTCTGGCTGGCGCGCCTGCTCGCGCTGCGCCCGCTCGTCTGGCTCGGCCGGCGCAGCTACGGCCTCTACCTGTACCACTACCCGATCCTGCTGCTGGTCTCCCCGTGGGGGCCGACGGGCGTCATGCCGCACCGGACGCTGGCCATCTCGATCGTGCTCATGCTCGTCGCGGCGGCGGCGTCCTACCGCTGGGTCGAGCGACCGGTCATCGGCTGGATGCGCCGGCGCGAGGCCGATGCCCGGCGCGCGGGGCACGCACCCGCCGTCGGGGCGCCCCGGGCCGTGCCCAGGCCGGTCGTGGAGGCCGGGTGAGCCCCGGAGCGCCGGTCGCCGGGCCGCGCCGGCTCCTGGCCCCGTCCCCTCTGGGCGCGCCGGCCGCCCGGGAGAGACCGGCGATCTCGGTGGTGATCCCGTACTACGGCGCGGCGGCCGTCGTGGCCGAGGCCGTCGCCTCGGCGCTGGACCAGACGCTCGTCCCCCACGAGGTGGTCGTCTGCGACGACGGCTCGCCCGACGACCTCGACGCCGCCCTGGGCGCGCTGCGCGAGCGGGTCGTCGTGGTCCGCCAGCCCAACGCGGGGGCCGGCGCCGCGCTCAACGCCGCGGCGCGGGCGGCGAGCGGCGAGTTCATCGCCCAGCTCGACGCCGACGACCTGTTCGCGCCCGAGCGCGTGGAGGCCCTCTCCGATGCGATCGTCGCCCGCCCCGACCTCGACATCGTCGCCACGGACGCGCTGATCGAGCTCGACGGCCGCGTCGTCGCCCGGTACGCCGAGGCCACGCCGTTCGCCGTCGAGGACCAGCAGGTGGAGATCGTCCGCCGCTGCTTCTTCGCCTGGCCGGCGATGCGCCGGGCGCGGTTCCTGGAGGTGGGCGGCTTCGACGCCCGCTACCGATCGGCGTCGGACTGGGCCGGCTTCCTGCGCCTGATCCTCACCGGCTCACGAGCGGGTATGGTCGACGCGCCGCTCTACCGCTGGCGGCTGAGCCCCGGGAGCCTGACCGCGAGCGGCGCCTTCGCAGCGGAGGAGGATGCGCAGCTGCTCGAGGCCGTCCGCGCCCGCTACGACCTCGCCCCCGACCAGCGCGCGGTTGTCGACGAGGCGATCGCCGACAACCGCCGGCGCGGTGGCCTGCTGGCGCTCAAGGAGGCGCTGGCCGACGTGCGGCCCGACGCCCGCGCGCGCGCCCTGGCCGTCCTCGCCGGGCCCGGCTACTCGGGCCGGACGCGGGCGAAGGCGGCGCTCGCCGCCGCCGCCCCCGGGCTGGTCGGACGCCGGATGGCGCGCCGGTTCGCCGAAGGCGGCGTCGAGCGCCGCTTCGGCGGCGCCTAGTCACGCCGCGCGGTGGGCCACGCGCTCGCCGCCCTCGACCGCCTCGTCGAGGTGGATGCGGCGCAGCAGCTGACCGCCCAGGGAGGCGAGCTGCGACGCGTAGGCCCGGATCGCCTCCTCCTTGCGCCGGCGCTCGCCGCGCGTGGGGCGCAGCGCCTCCCAGCGCCACGGCCGTCCGTCCGCCGTCGGCGCGACCGGTCGCAGGTCCTGGCGCGGTCGCGCGCCCAGGCCGGTGGTCGCGGCGATCCGCGCGGCGCGCAGGAGCGCCCGGCCCCGAGCACGGCCGATGGCGGCGTCGGCGGCGTACGGCTGCTCGGCGTAGAGCGCGAGCGGCGCGGCGGGCGGCGCGGCGGCCAGCGCGCGCGCCAGCCAGGCGTGGTCGCCGTTGGCCAGCGGGTGGCCGGGGACGAGCACGACGTCGGCGTCGGCCAGCAGCGGCGCGAGCTCGCCCATGACGGCCGCCTCCGTGCGGCCGCCGGCGTACTGCTCGTCGCCGAAGGGCAGCCAGATCGGCCGGGCGCCCAGGATGGCGCAGGCGCGCTCGTCCTCGGCGCGCCGCGCGCGCGCCGCCTCGCCCTCGGACGGGAACCCGCAGGCGTGGTCCCAGGGACCGGCGGCGGCGGCGCTCCCCGGGTCGCCGGCGAAGACGGTGACCACGGCGACCTCCGCCCCCCGCGCCGTGGCCCGGGCGATCGTCGCGCCCAGCGAGAGCGCGGCGTCGTCGAGGTGCGGGGAGACGACGACGGCGCGGCGGGCGGAGCCCAGGGGACCGCCGCCGCGCCAGGGGCGGTCCGGGCGTCTCGGCATCGCGCGAGTGTTACATAGGCTGACGGACGTGCACGGGCCCGGCTCCCGACGCGACGCGGCTCAAGTTTGGCGCCCAGGGGTCCGATGACTTCGGGGGACGTGGCCTCTTCGTCGGTACCCCAGGAGCCTTCAGCCGCCGTGTCGGCGCAGGCGGGCGCCACCGGTGGGCGCGGCGGGGTGCTCCCCGCCCGCTTCCTGCGCAGCGCGACCGCCAACTACCTCAACTCGCTGGCGGCGCTGCTGATGGCGCTGTTCGCCACGCCGATCCTCGTCCGCGGCCTCGGCAAGGAGGCCTACGGGACGTGGACGCTCGTGACCTCGTCGGTCCTGTACTACAGCCTGCTGCAGTTCGGGCTCGGGCGCGCCACGGTGAAGTTCCTCGCGAGCGCCCAGGCCGTCGGCGACCTCGACCGGGCCCGGCGCGTGATCTCGACGTCGTTCCTGTCGCTGTCGGTCCCGGCGCTGGCGCTGATCGCCGCCTCGCCGGGGATCGCCTTCCTCTTCCCGGAGATCTTCCACCTGCCCGAGGGCTACCGCACGGCGGCGATGGTCCTGGTCGTCCTGTCGACGATCGACTTCGCCATCGGCATGCCGTCGGACACGTTCGGCGGGGCCCTGGTCGGCCTGCAGCGGTTCGACCTGCTCAACGCCACCGCGACCGGCACCGCGCTGGCCCAGGTCGTCTCGTGGATCGTGATCATCGCCCTCGGCGGGGGCCTGGTGCCGCTCGGCATCGCCACGCTCACGTTCAGCGTCACGTCCAACTTCGTGCGCTACGCGATGGTCCGGCGGCTGCTGGGCGGGGTGCACATCGGGCGCAGCACGTTCGAGCGCCCGCTCGTGCGCCCGATGCTCGCCATGTCGAGCTGGATCGCCGTGAGCGACCTGGTCGAGATCGTCACGCTGCGCCTCGACCCGGTCATCGTCGCGCTGGTGGGCGGCATCCCGCAGGTCGCCGTCTACTCGGTGGGCCAGAAGCTGTCCGCCTTCGTCGAACGCTTCACCGGCCCGGCGCTGGCGATGTTCTTCCCCCACGCGGCGGCGCTGTCGGCCTTCGACGACCACGAGGAGATCCGCCGCACGCTGCTGGCCGGCACGCGGCTCGCCCTCGCCCTGACGCTACCGCTGACGCTCGTCGTCTCGGTGCTCGCCTCGCCCGCGATCCGCCTCTGGGTGGGCAGCGGGTTCGGCGACGCCGCCATGGTCACCGTCTTCCTCGCCCTCACCAGCCTCGTCGTCTCCGTGCCCCGCGTGGGCATCTACGTGCTGCGCGGCATGGGCGACGTGAGCTTCATCGCCAAGATCGGGCTCGTCGAGGCGGCGATCAACCTCGGCGCGAGCGTCGCCCTCGGCCATGCCATGGGCATCAAGGGCGTGGCGCTCGGCACGCTGATCGGCGTGGTCGTCAACCACCTGGGCATCATGCTCACCTACGTCTGCCGCCGGCTCGGCGTGGGCGTCGCCGCCCTGGTGGCGACGATCTTGCGCGCGCACCTCCTGCCGGTGGCCGCCTCGCTGGCGGTCGGGCTCGCCCTGCAGTCCTTCGCCCGCGGCGGCGTGCCTCAGCTCGGGGCCGCCGGCCTCGCCGTCGTCGGCCTCTACGCCGGCCTGTTCGCCTTCACCGGCCTGTCGTCCGACGAGCGCCGGCGCCTGCGCCAGCTCGGGGCGCAGCGGCTGCGTCGCGCCGCCGCGTGACCATGCACCTGGCCGTCTACACCGATGCCACGCGCATCGCGGGGGCCGAGCAGTTCGCCGCCACGCTGGTCGGCGAGCTGTCCGCGGACCTGCGCGTGACCGTCGCCGGCGTGGACGCGGGCGTCGTCGCGTGGATCGCCGGCCACCGCGCCGGCGCCGAGACGGCGGTGCTCGCCCCCGTGCGCGACAAGCGCGACGCGCGTCCGATCGTCGAGCATGCGCGTTGGGTCCACCGCGCGCGCCCCGACGTCCTGCAGGCCAACCTGCGCCACTCCTACGCGTGCCAGTTCGCGATCGCCCCCGGCCTGCTCGTGCCGGGCGTGCGCGTGGTGGCGGTCGAGCACTTCCCCACGCCGCCGGCCAGCCGCCTCCAGCTCGCCCTCAAGCGCCTCACCTCGCGCCGCCTCGCCGCCCACGTCGCGGTCAGCGACAGCTCGGCCCGCACCGTCGAGGCGATCGTCGGCCTGCCCGCCGGCCGGGTGCGCACGATCCACGCGGGTGTCCCGGCCGCGCCCAACCCGGCCGCCGCCGCCGACGCGGCGGTCGGGGACCCCGGCGGAGCGCCGGTCGTCGGGGCCGTGGGCCGCTTCGTCGCCGAGAAGGGCTTCGACGTGCTCC
>DASZVW010000797.1:0-4175 GCA_035546895.1 Polyangia bacterium | reverse complement strand
CCAACACCGCGCTGCACGGCGAACAGGTGACCAAAAACGTCTTCCACACCGAAGCCGGCACCGTCAAATGCTCGACCGCGACATTCGCGGGGATGACCGAAGAAAAAGTAGAAAGCGAAGTCACGATCGAACCGACCTACGGCGGCTGCACCGCGTTCGGCCAGTCGATGATCTTCCACCTGAACGGCTGCGCCTACCGGCTCGCCGAACCGACCGGAACGGGTCCGTACCATGCGGCCGTCGCGATCGAATGTCCCACTGGAGCGGAAATCGTCATCGACGTGCCCTCGGGCAACTGCAGCATCACCGTCGGCCCGCAGTCCCCGACCGGCTCGGTCAAACTGGAAGATGAAGGCACGACCACGGCTCGCAGTATCCTCGCCACTCTCGAACTGACCGGAATCGCCTACGCGGTACATGGACCGGGCCAGATCTGCGGCAGCATAGGTCCGCACACGGGTGCCTCGATCACCGGTTCCGTTCGCCTCAAGGGCTATGAATCTGCGCCCGCGATCGGACAAGTCGGCATCTGGCTCGAATAGCCGCAGTTCCTGCCTAGACGTCCCGAGCGGGGCGCAAGGCAAGCCGGAGCCGGGCCTTGGTCCCGGCTCCGGCCGCCTCAAGATGCCTGGCAAGCGAGGAGCTCGGCGGCGAGATCGGGGAGGCTGATGACTTCGATCTCCTCGGCGACCCGATACCTGTCCTTCCCCGGGTAGACGATGAAGCTGCGCTCCGGCTCGAGGTCCTCGATCGCCGAGCGCATGCCGCGCCCGGGTCGGGGCGAGAGGGAACGCTTGATCTCGATCGCCCACTCCTGCCCGCTGGGCCGGCGCAGGACGAGGTCGATCTCCGCGCCGCCCGAGGTACGGTAGAAGCTCGGCTCCACCCGGTCGGGCGCCAGGGCGATCAGGTTCTCGGTCACGTAGCCCTCCCAGCTTGCCCCGAGGATCGGGTGGCCGAGCAGGGCCTCCTTGTCGCCAAGGCCGAGGAGGGCATGCAGGAGCCCGGAGTCGCGGACGAAGGTCTTGGGGGAGCGCACCTGGCGCTTGCCGACGTTGGCGAGCCGGGGTTGGAGCCGACGCACCAGGAGCAGGTCGACGAGCAGGTCGAGGTAGGCGTTGACGGTCGGCGCGCTCACGCCGAGCCCGCGGGCGATCGCGGCGGCGTTCAGCAGCTGCCCCTGGTTATGGGCCAGCATCGTCCAGAGTCGTCGCAGCGTCTCGGCTGGAATCCGCGGGCCGAGTTGCGGGATCTCACGCTCGAGGTAGGTGCGGATGAAGTCCCCGCGCCAGCGCAGGCTCGCCGCGTCCGAGGCGGCGAGATAGCTCTCGGGGAAGCCGCCGCGCAACCAGAGCGCGTCGACTGCCTCGCCGCCGAGCTCCGATATGTCGAAGGGGTCGAGTTCGGCGTAGGCGATCCGACCGGCAAGCGTCTCGCCGGTCTGGGCGAGCAGCCCTATCGCCGCCGATCCGAGCAGCAGGAAGCGCCCGGCGCCGCGGCCCTCACGACGGTTGCGGTCGATCGTCCCTCGCAGGGCTTCGAAGATTCCCGGGGCCCGATGGATCTCGTCGAGGATCACGAGCTCGTCCGCATGGTCCGCGAAGTAGAGCTCCGGCTCCGAGATCCGGCCACGATCGGAGAGCGACTCCAGGTCGAGGTAGACCGACGGCCTCCCCTCGGCGACCGCCAGCGCGAGCGTCGTCTTTCCGACCTGCCGGGGTCCGAGCAGGGCCACCGCAGGGCTTTCGGTCAGCAGCGCTTCCAGAGCGCCCTGTATTCGTCGCGAAATCATCCTTGTAATCTTAATGTGTTACTTTTGATTTACAAGGATACAGTGGCAGAGCCTCGGCTGGGCACATCCGGGCCTTACCGATTCCGCCCGGATCGCCCAGTCCGATATCGAGAAAGCCGTGGTTACCCTGCCGCGGGGGCGTGACCACCAATCCTGCCGTCGCCGCGGGGCTGGGTGCCTGCACGCTGGACCAGTACGAATTCGAAGCGGAAACGCTGGAATCGGCCGTTCGCCTCAAGGGCTACGAATCTGCGCCGGCGATCGGCCAGCGTGGGATCTGGGTCGAATAAGGCAAGCGGCCCTGGCCAGCTCCCTGGCGCGGTGGTAGGTGGGGCACGACAGGGACGTTTGGTCTCCTCGATTTTCGGCATTACTTCAGGGAAGTACCTTGACAGAGTCATCACCGTACCGATAAAGTTCTTGACCAATGTTCGGGCATTGACCGAACAGGGAAGGGTGAGTGTCGATATCCGTGGCGGATAGTGGGAGGCCGCCCAGGGATTCTGGGCGCGGCTTCGGGCGCTGACCGATCCCATTAACTCGATATCGGCCCCGTCTAATGACTGGGCCGCAATGAATGGGGGATAGAGATGAAGTCGAAGTTCTCCGCCAGGTTGGCTGCTGGGGCAGGGGTGGCCGCGCTGGCCTTGGCACTTATGGCTCCCGTCGCTCAGGCGGAAACGCCGGCGCCGGGGTATGGACAGTTCGCCGGGTGTCCTAGCTACAAGACCGAAAACCCGAATATCACGACGTGCATCACCAGCACGATCACGGGCGGCAACCTGCACCTCGGAAATAAAGAAACGAAAATCACCAACCCGATCACCCTCAGCGGAGGGTTGAACGAAGAATCTGAAGAATTTTCGTTCAACTCCAATGGCGGCCTGACCAAGGCGAAACAGAAGGTGGAAGGCGGGGTCATCGGCCTGACGGGCCTGACTTGGCTCGCTGAATACCTCGGTAGCGACGCGCTAACCCTCTATGCGACGGCCGAACTGGCGGGTCAGGTCCAGGTCAATAACGTCGAAGACATCGTCTTGCCGCTCAAGGTGCACCTTGAAAACTCGACCGGCGTACTGGGCCCGTCGTGTTACATCGGCTCGAACTCCGATCCGATCAACCTCCACCTGGTCACTGGTACCAGCGGGAAACTCACCGGTAAAGCACCGACCTACAAATTCGATCCGGAAACGGAAATCGTCAAAGGCAGCAACGGTACCTTCGTCGACGGGACCTTCACGGCTCCGGGCGCGAATGGCTGCACCCTCAACCTGTTCGGCTTCATTCCGATCAGTCTCAACGGTGTGATCGACCTTGCATCGGGTCTGCCCGCCAGCTCCGGCAACTACACCAGTCAGAACTACAACATCGAAATCGTCGAATCGGAACTCGTCTATCCGTAGACGCCGTTTCGCCTTTTGTTCGACGGGGCGCACGGCGGTCAGCCGCCGTGCGCCCCGTCGTCTTACGAGTCGGCCTGGGCAATCGTAACCTTGGCGATGAAGCTCTGGCATGGCTGCCGCCCGGAGATGTAGGCGGTCAGCGGGTTGGCCCGCGCAGGTCTTCAACGTCGCATGGGAGTCGCCCGGCGCGGTCGATGATCTCTGGGTCGCCGGTGAGAAGGACACCCCCTTCCTCCGCGGCCAACGCGATTGCGAAGCAGTCGGCGAGGGCGATCGGGTTTGCGGCCTTGAGCCTGGATACCTCGCGCATCGCCGATATTCCCGGCAGGTTCTCGTCGATCCGAGGGCGTAGTTCGGCCAGCACCTGATCGGCTTCTTGTCGTCCGTGGTCGCGGATGGTTCGGTAGTGGACCTCCACGAGGTTCAGCCAGCTCATCGCCGGCCGTTGGTGGTCGATCACCCTTTGGACGATCTCCGAGGCCGGTTCCTCCCCATCCAGCCATGCCAACACCGCCCACGAGTCGAGGCAGTGCCTCATCGACTACCGGGGCTCTAGATGTCGGTCCTCGAGCAACCGCGCGGCCATTCCGCTTTTGGCAAAGCGGCCGCGGAGAGGTGCACGCGAGGCTGCCCGCCTGACGATGATGCCGTCGTCAACAGGCTCGAAGGCGACGTCGTCGCCGGGTCCGAGATTGGCCTGTTTGCGCAGCTCTTTGGGAATCACGACCTGCCCTTTGGCGCCCATCTTCTGAGTCATACGAGGTGAGTATTACAGACTGGATCCCTTGCCCTGTGGCGAGCGGGAGCCCTACAGCCCCACCGGGTGCCGCACCGCGAATTTCGGGAGGATCTGGGATTCGGGGGCGGCCATCTTCCAGCGGGGGCCGCTGACGTGTTCGGGATCGTTGCGGGTGTCGAAGCGGAGGCCGGCGACGACCATGAAGACGTGTTCGGCGTTGGCGTAGATGGTGATCCATCTG
>DASZVW010000796.1:0-6310 GCA_035546895.1 Polyangia bacterium | reverse complement strand
GACGCGCTCGCGCTGGTCCCGCCGCAAGGTGTCGCTGATGGCGGCGGCGAAGGCGGCGGGGCTCTCGTCGGCGGCCATCACCACGTTCGACCAGTGCTCGCCTGCCCGATCGGTCCCCAGGCCCGGCAGCGCCACCACCGGCAGCCCGGCCGCGAACGCCTCCAGCACCATGATCGAGAACCCGACCGCCCGCGCGGGGAGCAGGAACACCGACGAGGCGGCGAGCAGCTCCGGACGCTGCTGGTAGACCGCCCCCAGGAACTCGACCCGCCCGCGCAGCTCGGGCGCCACCCGCGCCTCGAGGCCGGCGCGCATCGGCCCGTCACCGGCGACCAGCAGCCGCAGGTCGGGGAACGAGCCCCCCAGGCGGTTGAAGGCCTCGATGGCCACCTCGGGCCCGTTCCGCTCCTCGAGCCGCCCCAGATAGACGAGGTTCCGCATGCCGGGTCGAAGATAGCCGGCGCCGGGGGCCGCGCGCCAGTAGCCGACGTCGACGCCGTTCGGGATGATGGTCGACTGGAAGTCGGCGTACCGCCGCATCGACTGCGAGGTCGCCTCGGAGACGGCGATGACCGCGGCGGCGCGGCGGAACACCCAGCGGTAGTAGGCGGCGATCCGGTGGCGCCAGGCGGCGTCGGGGAACGAGGCGTTGTGCAGGGTCAGCACCTTCGGCCCGCGGAACATCGCCAGCCCCAGGAAGGCCAGCCCCGGATCGCACGGCCCGTGGATGTTGAGCAGATCGAACTGCCCGCGCTTGAGCGCCCGGTAGAAGTTGTACGCCGAGACCGGCCCCAGCGTCGCCTGCGTGAAGGTCCCGCCGGTCCGGAAGGTGCGGGCGCGCCCCACGCGGACCACGCCGCGCTCGGCGTCGGCCGGCCCCCAGGCCGCGGGCGCCGACGGCCGCCCGGTGAGGATGGTGACCTCGACGCCGCGCCGGTCGAGCAGGTTGCGCAGGTGCAGGACGTGCTCCTGAATGCCGCCCAGCGTGGGGTAATAGCTCTCAGCCACGATGCCGACGCGCAGAGGACGCATGGGGCCGTCGTTGGCCTTATCGTGGCGGCCCGCTCGCGGTCAAGCTCGCGCCACAAATGAGACCTGGGGGGCATGATTCGCGAGACGAGCTGCGCCATGACCGCCCCGCTCGAGGTCAGTTCCCCGAACCTCGCCGGGCGTAGATCTCCAGCGGGCCGGCGGCGAAGACGCGGCGGTAGCGGGCGGGGATGAGCGTCCGCGCCTCCGGCGGCATGGCCCAGGTGAGGAGGTGGCTGAAGCGCGGCTCGGCCTCTTGCCAGAAGCTCTCCCACATCGCGCGCCAGGCGGCCTCGCACGCGGGCGCGCCGGGCGGCTGCTTCAGCGTGGCGCATATCCGCGCCGGCGTCCCGTTGAGCTCGGCGAAGCGATCGAGCGCCGGCGGGATGAGCGCGCGCGGCGGGAACTCCCGGTAGGTGATCGGGTAGGTCCGCTCGACGCCGAACACCAGCGGCGCGGAGGCGTCCCGCTCGATGGTGTAGTAACCCCAGGCGTGGGTCAGGCTGGCGGTGTAGACGCTGGTCCGCCGGTGCTCGAACAGCAGCGGGAGCAAGGTGGCGCGGCGGGGAACGGCGTCGATGCCCGCGGTGAACGCCACCCGCTCGCGGTCGAGCCGCAGGTAATCGACGCCCAGGACAGTCGAGAACGCCACCGCCGAGAGCGCCAGCGCGACGACCGCGGCCCGCGGGAGCCGGTCCGGCAGCCGCAGGCCGAGCCCGACCCAGATGAAGGGCACCAGCCGGCAGTTGAGGTAGTTCCAGTTGCTCAGCATCTCGGGCAGCGCGACGTAGGTGGCGAGGAGCCCGAGCACGGCGGCCGAGGTGAAGAACGGCCGCTCGAGCCGCCGGTTCCGCCAGGCGAAGATCGGCAGCAGGATCGCCGGGACGGCCGTCGCGGTCCCCCAGCGGGTGAAGGCGCCGGAGGCGTCGAGCCAGAGGTGCTCGAGGTTCTCCCAGGGGTTCAGGTACGAGAAGGTGGCGGCCGCCGCCGTCGAGTGCTCGGCCTTGACGAGGTGGTGCTGCGCGGCCATCAGCGCCAGCGCGCCGGCCGGGAGCAGTGGCAGCAGCAACGCGCGCCCGGCCGCGAGCCGCGCCGGCCAGCCCGGCCGCCGCGCCACGTCGGCGGCGACCAGGGCGCCCATCACCGCCAGCGGGAACGGGTGCGCGTACCAGACCGCCCCGGCCAGGAGCGCGATCCGGGCGGCCCGACCACCCGTCGGCCGCTCGCGCTGTCGATCGATCACCACCAGCAGGACCAGCGAGAGGGCGAAGGCGAAGCTGAAATTCAGGAAGCCCATCGAGACGGTGAAGCCGTGGACCAGCGGCCAGAGGAACAGCGCGGCCACCGGCACCGCGCGCCGACCGGCGAAGCGCAGCACGAACAGCGGCAGCGCGAAGGCGTTGGCGGCGAGGACGAACGCCGTGAAGAGGCGGCCGGCGCCGTAGAGGCCGTGGCCCCCGACCAGGTACAGCCAGAGCGTCAGCAGCGAGTTCGACTTGAAAAGCCCGTTGAAGGTGAGCTCCGGATACAGCTCGGGGTGCGCCACGATGTGCGCGGTGGCCAGGTGATTGGGGAGATCCTGAAACGGCGCCGAAGGGACCAGCAGCAACGGCCAGGCCGCCAGCACGAACAGCGCCAGCCCGACGAGCGCCACCAGCCGCGCGTCCGAGAGCGCGGCCAGCGCCGCCCCGGGCGACCACCCGCGCGGCGGGGCGGCGCTCGGCGTCTCCAGCCCGGGCGCGCTCATCGCGCCGCCGCCGGGCGGATGCCCGTGCATCGGAGAAACGCTTGCGATAGCCTGCCGCCGGCCGATCTCCCGAGATGAGACGCGATCCCGACCAGTCTCTCCGCCGCCTCTGGCTCGCCGTCGCCGGGCTCCTGCTGCTGCACCTGCCGCTCATCCCGCGCCGGACGTTCGATCCGGACGAGCTCGAGCACGCGCACGCCGCCTGGTGCCTGTTCCGGGGGATGCTCCCCTACAAGGACTTCTTCGAGCATCACACCCCCTGGTACTACTACACGCTGCGCCCCCTGTTCCACGGGTTCGCGGTCGACGCCTCGTTCGAGGGCGCGCGGGATTTCCTGCTGGTCGCGCGCGCCCTGTCGTTCGTCCTCACGGTGGCGTCGGTGCTGCTGGTCGGCCGGCTGGGACGCCGCTTCCGCGACCGCCGCGTCGGCGCGGTGGCGGCGCTGCTGCTGGCGAGCCAGCCGCTGTTCTTCAAGAAGACGCTGGAGATCCGCCCCGACCTGCTCGCCCTCCCCCTCTTCCTGGCGGCCCTCTGCCGCCTCCTCGACGGCCTGGCGGGCGGCGACGACGCGCCGGCGCCGCTGCGCGCCTTCGCGGTCGCCGGGCTCTCCCTGGGCGCCGCCGTCATGTGCACGCAGAAGATGCTGTTCGTGCTGCCGGGGCTCCTGGTCGGCCTCGGCCCCTGGGTCGCCTCGCCCGGGCGGGCGCGGCCGCGGCTCGGCGCCGTCGCCGCGTTCCTCGTCGGGGTGGCGGCGCCCGGGCTCGCCACCTGGGGGGCGTTCGCGCTCCAGCACGCCGGCCCGGAGTTCATCGCCAACAACTTCCTGCTCAACGCCCGCTGGAAGCACGTGGTGACGCGGCAGTGGATCCGGCTGCTCAAGACCAGCGCGCCGGTGCTGGGGCTGGCGGCGCTGGCGCTCATCGCGGACGGCCGGCGGCTGTCGCGGCCCGCGCGCGACGGCGCCGCGCGCGATCACGGCGCCATCGTCCTCGCCTGCACCATGCTGGGGCTGTTCGCCGGGGTGCGCGTCATCCCCACCGCGCAGGCGCAGTACTACCTGATGCCGCTGCCGCTCGTCTGCCTGTTCGCGGCCGAGGGGCTGTTCCTGCTCGCCGGCCGGGCGCCCCGCCCCGCCCTCCTGCTCGGCGTCGCGGCGGCCGGCCTCGCGATCCTGCCGGTCCTCGGGGTGAAGGACGCCTTCACCGCGCGCAACGACGCGCAGCTGGCGCGGCTGCGGCAGGTCTTCGAGACCACGCGGCCGACGGACCTGGTGATGGACGGCTGGGAAGGCGTCGGGGTGTTCCGCCCGCACGCCTTCTATTACTACTTCATCCACGAGGAGCTCCTCCCCATGCTCGACCCCCGGCGGGTGGACGCCTTCCTCGACGATCTCGAGAGCGGCCGCGTGCGCCCCAAGCTCATCGCCCTCGATCCCAACCTCACCGCCCTCGGCCCGCGGTTCCTCGCCTTCGTCGCGCGCGGGTACACCAGCGACGACGGCTTCCTGTACTACGCGCGCGGCTCGTAGCGCCGCCGCGGCCGACGTCGAGCGCCCGGCTAGAACCGGACGCCGCCGCCCAGGACCACCCGCAGGTAACGGGTCTTGTTGTCGACCGCCGTCCCCGCCGGCGACACCTTCTGGAAGCCGAGCTGGTAGCCGATCCCCATGTTGATGAAGGCCCGATCGCCCATCTCCATCTCGGCGCCGCCGCCGGCCGCCACCACCAGGCCCTTGGCCGCACTGGCGCCCGGCAGGGAGATGATCGACCACCCCGGGAGCGCCTCCAGGTAGAGGGTGATGGCGTCGACGATCGGGAAGACGTACTGCACGCGCCCCAGGAGGTCGTACTCCTTGGCGGCCGGCGGGAGCATGAGCTGGCTGGGGTTGACCTTGTAGTTCACGTTGTAGACGACCTGCGGCGCGATGCCGAGCCGCAAGCCGCCGATGAGCAGGTAGGTCGCCGAGAAGCCGCCGCCGTAGGCGAACAGGGCGTCTCCCGTCGCCGAGTTGGCGCCGAGCTGGGTGGTGTACTTGCCGACCCCCATCGGGATGAACGCCAGGCTGATCGCCAGCCGCTTGGGCGGCGGCGGGGTGGGCGCCAGCGCCCCCGGCATCCAGACCTCGGGGGCGGGGGCCGGCACGGCCGCGGCGGGCGCCGGCGCGGCCGCGGCGGGCGACGGCGCCTCCTGCGCGCGCGCCCCCGCGCCGACCAGGAACAACGTCAGACCGACCAGTGTGCTCGCTTTGCGCATCGTCATTCTCTCGTTCGTCTGAGCGCCGATTAGAAGTAGAACGAAAACCGCAACCGGACGCTGTACATCTCGTCGTCGAACACCAGCGCCGGGTTGGTGCTGGAGGTCAGCCAGTGCCCGCGGGAGTAGCCGCCGACCAGCTTGATGTAGAGCTGCTGGAACGCCACGTACTGGACGGCGGCGAAGCTCTGCCAGAGCCAGTAATTGTCGACCACGCCGGGGACGGCCACCGCGTTCTGGTCGACCTTGCGGGTGAACATCCCGCCAATGCCGAAGATGAGCGGGTGCCGGTCGCTGCCGTTGGAGACGTTGGCGAAGCCGCCGAAGCTGGTGCGGGTGAAGGTCCCGGTCAGGCTCTCGCGCCCGAGGTTGTCGAAGCCGACCACCGTCCCCTGGGCGGCGTTGAGGCCGAGCTCGACGTGCGGCTGGAAGACGAACTGCACGGCGCCCCCCACCCCCTTGGAAATGACGTGCGTCTGGTCGTCGGCCTGTTGCCCGGTGACCCGCTGCCACTCCACGCCCCCCTTGAGCTTGAGCCAGCCGAGATCGACGATGGCGACCGGGCGGGTCCCGATCATCGGCCCGCTGGTGCTGCCGGCGGTGCCCAGCAGCTCGAAGCGGAGGATCGGGAGCGGGTAGACGTGGAGCGCCATGTTCCCGGCGGCGCCCTGGGGGCGGAACTCGTTGTCGGTCAGGCCGTAGTACTGGATCGGGTAGGCGCCCTCGCCGTTGCCGACCGCCCCCTGGCGCTCGAAGGTGTTCTGATCGAGGCCCATGCCGAGGTGGAAGACCTCCCAGCCCTCGAAGCGGCCGACCTGGAAGTCCCACTTGTTCCACTGGCCGACCCGCAGCCAGAGATCGTCGGTGTCGGCGCCGCCGACGTCCGAGCGCGAGATGGTCTGGTTCTCGGTGCCCACCAGCTCGACCTGCCCCTGCACGAACCAGTCGTCGAACGAGTAGGTCGGCGTCACCCGCAGCAGCATGCGCCCCTGCTGCGTCCAGTAGGAGACCCGGCTCTGATCGAGCGTGGGGTTCGGCCCCCAGGGGAGGAACTTCACGTAGGCGGTGTCGAGCCAGCCCCACCCGGAGAGGCCGATCACGAAGCGATCGCGGCCGGCCTTGGCGGGGAGGTAGGGCCACTGCAGGCCGTGGAAGGTGAGCCAGAGCGAGCCGTACTTGAGGCCGCGCGTCTCGGGCTCGGGGTATGCCGACCCCGGCAGCCGCTGGACGCCGATCTCGGTGACCGGCGGCGCCTCGGCGGCCGGCTCGGGCGGCGGCGG
>DASZVW010000795.1:0-8481 GCA_035546895.1 Polyangia bacterium | reverse complement strand
CTGCCGCCCGACGCCGTGGCGCCGCCGGTCCCGCTTCCCGAGCCGCCGGAGCCGGTCGTCGACGGCGTCTTGGATCCGCCGCCGCTGCAACCCGCGACGAGACCCAGCGTTCCCACCACGAACCCCCATGCAAGCGACCGCATATCAAAATCCTAACACCAGAGGCGCCGTCGGGGTGACGGCGAATGCTCGGCCGTTTTGTGCGGCGGCGCTAGGCGCCGCGGCCGTCGACGAACCGGCGCGCCCAGAGCTCGAGCGAGATCATGAGCCAGAGCAGCTCGCCGTAGTCGGCCTCGCCGCGGAGGTGCCGTTCGAGGTAGCCCTGCGCCGCGGGCGCTTGCAGGAGACCACGCTCGCGAAAGGGCTGGCTGGCGAAGACGTCGGCGGCCAGCTCCTTGAGCGGGCCGCGGAACCACTGGCCGAGCGGGATGCCGAACCCCTGCTTCGGCTTCTGCAGCACCTCGGGCGGCAGCCAGCGGGCGGCGACCCGCCGGAGCAGGTGCTTGCCGCGCCGGGCGCGGACGCGCAGCCCGGTCGGGAGCCGCACCGCGAAGTCGACCACCGCCGGGCTGAGGAACGGCGACCGCCCCTCGAGCGAGTTGGCCATCGCCATCCGATCGAGCTTCACCAGGATGTCGTCGGGGAGATAGCTGGCGAAGTCGATCGCCACGCAGCGATCGAGCGGGCCGAGGCCGGTGGTCGCGCGGGCCAGCGCCGCCAGCTGGCCGTAGTGCGCGCCGGGGCGCGGGCGCGCCGCCTCGCCCAGGATCTGCTCGGCCATGTCGGCGCGGGTGAGCGCCACGCCGGAGAGGTAGCTGTCGGGAAAGGGGAGCCGCAGCCGCTCGGCGATGCGGCCCAGGCGATAGCCGCGCGGGCCGGGCAGCCAGCGCCCCACCAGGGCCGCCGCCGTCGCCGCCGCCGGCTTGAGCGCGGCCAGGCGCTCGAGCGCCAGGAAGCGCAGGTAGCGGTCGTAGCCGGCGAACGCCTCGTCGCCGCCGTCGCCGGTGAGCACCATCTTGACGTGCTGGCGGGCCAGCTTGGCGACCAGGTAGGTCGGCACCGCCGACGCGTCGGCGAACGGCTCGTCGAGGTACCAGACGAGCTGGTGCAGCAGGTCGACGGCGTCGGGCTCGACCACCAGCTCGTGGTGCTCGGTGCCGAGGTGGTTCGCCACCCGGCGGGCGTCGGAGAGCTCGTTGTAGGCCGCCTCCTTGAAGCCGATCGAGAAGGTGCGCACCGGCGTCGAGAGGTGGCGCGACATCAGCGCCACCACCACGCTGGAGTCGAGGCCGCCGCTCAGGAAGGCGCCGAACGGCACGTCGGAGACCAGGCGGCTCTTGACCGCCCCGTCGAGCAGCGCCGCCAGCCGCTCCTCGGCCTCCGGCTCGGACAGTGTGTGCTTGGGGGTGAGCGAGAGCTGGTGGTAGGGGCGCGTCTCGAGCCGTCCGTCCGCCCAGCGGGCCAGGTGCCCGGGCGGCAGCTTGCGGACGCCGGCGAAGATGCTCCCCGGCGTGGGGACGTAGCCGAAGGTGACGTAGGCCCGCACGGCGTCCGGCGAGAGCGCCGGGCGGAAGCCGGGGACCGCCAGCAGCGACTTGAGCTCGCTGGCGAACAGCAGGCGCCCGTTCTCCTCGGCGTAGAAGAGCGGCTTTTCACCGAAGCGATCGCGGGCCAGGACCATCACCCGCTTGCGCGTGTCCCAGAGCGCGATCCCGAACATCCCGTCCAGCCGCGCGAAGCAGTCCTCGCCCCACTCCTCGTAGCCGTGGACGATCACCTCGGTGTCGGAGCTGGTGTAGAAGCGGTGCCCGCGCGCCTCCAGCTCGGCGCGCCGCTCGCGGAAGTTGTAGATCTCGCCGTTGAACACCGCCTGTATGGTGCCGTCCTCGTTGTGGACCGGCTGGTGGCCGCCGGCGAGGTCGATGATCGAGAGGCGCCGCATCCCGATCATCGCCTGCCCGTCGCGGTAGAGCCCCTCGTCGTCGGGGCCGCGGTGGGTGATGGCGGCGTTCATCGCGCGCCCGACGGCCTCCTCGGGGAGCGCGCCCCCCGGCGCGGCCACCACGCCGACGATGCCGCACACGTCAGCCGGCCTTCCGGAGCTCGGCCGGCCGGGCGCCGCGGTAGAGCGCCAGCAGCCGCCCGACGACGATCTCCAGCGACGCCGCGGCCTCGACGTCGGCGCGGGCCTGGCGGCCGATGGCGGCCAGGCGCTCGGGCGGCAGCGCGGCCGCCTCGCGCAGGCCGGCCGCCAGCGCGCCCGCGTCGCCGACCGGGAACAGCCAGCCGTTCTTGCCGGTGACGACGAAGTCCTCGCTGCCGCTCACCTGGCTGGCCAGCGTCGGCAGGCCGGTGGCCATGAACTCCAGCAGCGTGTTCGAGAGCCCCTCGATGCGCGACGGCAGCACGCCCACGTCCGCCTCGGCCAGCACCTCCTCGACGCGCTCGCGGGGGCCGAGCAGCTCGACCTGCCGCGCGATCCCCAGCCGCTCGGCCTGCGCGCGCAGCGGCTCGGCGAGCGGCCCGCCGCCCACGATCCGCAGCCGGACGTCGTCGCGGCCGGCGAACGCCTGCGCCCAGGCGTCGAGCAGCGTGCCCAGCTCCTTCTCGGGGACCAGCCGCCCCACGAACACCGCGGTGAACGGCGCCCCGGCCGCGCGCGGCGCCGCGCGCACCTTGAAGCGCGCGGTGTCGACGGCGTTGGGGAGCACCAGGATCCGCTCGGCGGGGAACCCCTGGCGCGCGAGCTCGCCGGCGATGCGGGTGCTGATCGCCTGCACGGTGCCGGCGCGCTTGAGCCAGCGCTGCGCGACCCGATCGAGGAGCTTCTTCTTGCCGGGCGCCATCACCCCCTGCTCCAGCTCCCACCAGCCGGAGATCTTCACCACCACCGGCTTGCCCAGCAGCGAGCCGAGCAGGCAGGTGACCGCGCCCAGGTGGTGCCCGATGTGCACGTGCCAGGCGTCGTAGCGGCGCCCGCGCCCCAGCAGGAAGGCGGCGAAGCGCGCCGACATGATGACCCCGCCCACTTTGGGGACGCGCGGGTAGCGCAGGCGACCCACCGGGATGCCGCCGTAGCGTTGCGCCGTCACCTGCGGACCGCGCGCCAGCAGCGGCGTCAGCACCGTCACCTGCTGGCCGATGCGGCGCAGGTGGGTGGCCAGCGTGCGGAGCTGCGACTCGGCGCCGCCGCCCCCCTTGGGGTTGAAGTCGCTCTCCAGCACCATGAGGACGCGCAGCGGGCGGGCGCCCTCCGCCGTCGCACCTGCCGTCAGCCCCGCGTGCAGCGCCGCCGCCTCAGGCGGCATCGGCGTATCTCCGCAGCCAGTTCTCCAGCACGTAGAGGCGCCAGATCGAGTCGGCGTGGTCCCAGCTCCCCTGCGCGTGCTCGGTCAGGAGGCGCTCGACGAAGCCGAGGTCCCACCAGCCGCGGGCGCGCGTCCGCGCGTCGAACAGCGTCTCGCGCACGGTCGCTTGAAAGGCCGGATCGCTGCGCAGCCAGACCGCGGTCGGCAGGCCGAAGCCCTGCTTCTTCTTGCGCAGGATCTGCTCGGGGAGGATCCCGGCCATCGCCAGCTTGAAGAGGTGGCGCTTCTCGAGCCGCCGCACCTTCTGCCGCTCGGGGAGGCGGTGGACGTAGGCGACCAGCGCCGGATCGAGGTACGGGAAGCGGACCGTCACCCCCACCGCCTTGGCGGCGCCGTGGACCTTGCGCAGGTCGTTCTGGGCGATGGCCATCAGGAGGTCGAGCCGCATGATCCGGTGCAGCGGGCCGCCCGTGCGCCCCAGCCGGTAGACCGAGCGCATGAACTCCAGCGAGGCGTCGCGGACCACCTGGGCGCGGAAGTCGGGCTGCAGGAGCTCGTCGTAGTGATCGGAGGCGAACGAGTCGTCGGTGTAGAAGCGGTCCGGGTTGGGGAGCGCGGCGCGCTCGAAGAAGTTCTCCACCCGGTTGAGGAAGTGGACCTGGCTGCCGCCCACCGCGCCGCCGACGGTGCGCCCCAGCGCCCGCACCGGCCCCGGCAGCGCGAACCAGGCCTCCATCACCTTGTCCTTGGCGTAGCGGGCGTTGCCGCCGAAGATCTCGTCGCCGCCGTCGCCGGCCAGCAGGACGTCGACGCCGCGGCCGCGCGCCAGGTCGACGCAGGCGAGGGTGGGGATCGCCGAGGCGTTGCCGAACGGCTGGTCGTAGGCCTCGAGCACCCGCCCGGCCAGCGCCTGCGCCTCGGCGCGCGAGACGCGGCCGGTGGTGGGGTCGGCGCCGCAGGCCTCGGCGGCGATCTTGGCGAAGCCGAGCTCGTCGTAGCCCTCCTCGGCGAAGCCGATCGAGAAGCTCTTCACCGCCCCGCGCCCCAGCTCCTGCGAGAGGATGGAGACGATGCTGGAGCTGTCGGTGCCGCCCGAGAGGAAGCAGCCCCAGCCGCCGTCGACCCGCGGGCGGTAGCCGCGCACGGTGGCCACCATCCGCTCGCGCAGCTCGCCCGCCAGCTCGTCGCCGCCGGTCAGATCCTCGGGGTACTCGGGCAAGAAATAGCGTTGCTCCGCCAGCCCCGCGCCCGGCTCCCAGGCGAGGCGCGTCCCCGGCTCGAGCCGGCGGATGTCGCGGAAGACGGTGCGCGGCGCCGGGATCTGGGCGAAGTTCAGGAAGTGGTAGATCGACTGCAGGTCGATCTCGCGCCGGCACCAGGGCGACGCCGCCAGCAGGCGCAGGTCGGTGCCGAGCAGCAGCCGGTCCTCGCGCACCAGCGCGTACAGCGACAGCGTCGAGAAGTGATCGGTGACGGCGACGGCGCGGCGCCGCTGCGGGTTCCAGGCCACGAAGGCGAACCGCCCGCGCCAGCGGTCCTGGGGCGGCGTCCCGGTCCCCAGCGCGCCGGTGCCGTCCTCGAGCCGCCCTTCGATCAGATCGGCCAGCGCCACGAACCGCGCGCCGTCCTCGGCGGCGCCGGACCGGACCGCGCCGCGCGCCACCACCTGCACCGGCTCGTCGGGCGCCGTCAGCGCCGAGAAGCCGGCCAGGCCGCGCGTCCAGGCGCCCGTCTCGGGGCCGATCGCGAGCACGAAGTCGCCGATGACGTTCGGGCGGGCGGGCGAGTCAGGCGCGGGCGATGACATGGGTGAACAACTCTAACAGCTTGCGCGCCTCCTGCGCGGCGTCGAACTCGCGCTCGATCTTGGCGCGCGCCGCCTCCGCCAGGCGGCGGCGCAGGTCCGCGTCGTCGAGCAGCTTGCCGAGCGCGCCGGCCAGCGCCGCCGGCTCGCGCGTCGGCACCAGCAGCCCCTCGCGCCCGTCGGCCACCAGCTCGGGGATCCCGGAGCAGAGCGTGCTCACCACCGGCGTCCCGGCCGCCATCGCCTCCATGAGCGAGACCGGGATCCCGTCGCGGTTGCCGTCGGGCGCGACCACGCTGGGCAGCGCGAAGATGGTCGCCGCGTAGAGCGCCGCCTTCACCTCCGCCTGCGGCCGCGCGCCCAAGAGCTCGACGGCGCCGCCGAGGCCGAGGCGCGCGATCTGGGCCTCGAGCTCGCCGCGCAGCGGCCCCTCGCCGATGATCCGGCAGCGGACGCGGCGCCCCTGCCGGGCCAGCTCGCCCACGGCGTCGACCAGCACCTCGAACCCCTTGATGGGGTCGAGCCGCCCGACGGTGACGATGGTCGCCTCCTCGCGCCCGTCGGCCCGGAACGGCAGCGCGGTCAGGTCGACGCCGCAGTGGACGACGTTCAGCCGCTCGCGCGCCCGCGGCGACACCTTCTCGGTCAGCCAGTCGACGTTGAAGCGCGAGATGGTGACCGGCACCGCGGCGGCGTCGATCTTCTCGGCGATGAGCTGGTCGTTCACGTAGATGTCGTGCGCGTGGCAGGTGAAGCCGAACGGCTTGCCCAGGATGCGCGCCAGCGCCAGCGCCGCGGTCGAGGGGAAGGTGGCCCAGTGGGCGTAGACGACGTCGGGATCGAACTCCCGGATCCAGTCGAGCTGCTCGACCCCGCGGGCCAGCGCCTCCAGCGACTTGGCCAGGTCGACCGGCCGCCGGTGGAGCGCGCGGCCCAGCGCGAACATCAGCGACGACAGCAGCCGCGGGTGGGCGGCGAAGGCGCGCGTCCGGGCCAGGGCGGCCGGCGCCGGCGCCAGCGGGTGGCGGACCCGCGGCAGCAGCCGCTCGGCCTCGGCGTGCACCATCTTCTCCGACGGCGCCTTGAGCGACAGGATCCGCACGTCGGCGCCGGCCGCGATCAGCGTGGCGAGCTCGCGCACGATGAACGTCTCCGACCAGCAGGGGAACAGCGAGACCACGTAGAGGAGACGCGGCGGGCGCACGGTCGGGGCCACGGTCAGGAGGCGGCCGTCGTTCGGAGGAGCCGCCGGCGCAGCGTCTCGTAGCCGCGATCGCCCATCGCCCGCTTGGCCAGCGCCAGGATCGCATAGCGGGCCTGGGCGCGCAGCCGCGCGCGGCCGCCGCGCAGCAGCGACTCGAAGGTGTCCAGCTCGAAGCCGGCGGTGATGGCGAAGCGGCCGAGCGTCCGCTTCCCGCCGCGCTTGATGGTCCCCGGCTGCGAGTCGAGCACGTGGGTGTAGCCGGCCTCGGCGGCGGTCGCCTCCAGGCCGCGCGGCGAGCGCCCGCCGGGCGGCGCCAGCAGCGTCACCGGCCGGCCGACGTGCGCCTCGATCTCCAGCCGCGCGCGCCGCAGCTCATCGAGGAGCTGCGGCGGCGAGAGCTCGGTCAGGTAATGGCCGTGGTCGAGCCCGTGCGACTGGATCGACATCCCGGCCTCCGCCATCTCACGCAGCTCGCCCCAGGTCGCGTAGCCGGCGGTCCCCACCTGCGCGGGGTTCACGAAGAAGTCCGCGCCGGCGCCGGCGGCGAGCAGCGCCGGGAGGCCGAGGTGGTGGTTGCTGGCATGGCCATCGTCGAACGTCAGGATCACGCCCGTCTTCCCGGCCAGCCAGTCGCGCGCGCTCACCGCGCCGCCGCCCAGGCGCGCGCAGGCCGCGAGCTGCGCCGAGAAGCGGTCCATGTCGACCGTGTAGTGCGGATCGGCCGCCGGCGCCGGCTCGGCGCCCGCCTGCAGCGCGTGGTACATGAGCGCGATCGTCGACCGGGACGACCGCGCCGGGCTCTCACCCGCGTGCGCGCCCGTCAGCGGCATTCGTTGAACACCACGCCGGCGAACTTGGTGGGGTCGAACAGCGCCGCCGTCTTGGCGATCTCCTCGCCCACCTCCAGCCCGTAGCCGACCACCAGGATCACGAAGTCGGCGAGGTCGGCCAGGATGCGCGCGTCGGGCGATCCCTTGGCCGGCGGCGCGTCGAGGAAGACGTAGCAGGGGGCCTGGTGGAGGCCCGACATGAGGAGGCGCATCGCCTGCGACGAGAAGTACTCGCGCGGCACCGGCGAGGGGCGGCCGGCCGGGATGAGGTGCAGCCCCGGGATGCTGGTGGCGTGCACCAGCCGCTCCATCGCCGCGTGCGGCCGATCGAGGTAGTCGAACAGCCCCTCGGCGTCCGGGCGGGTGCGCAGCGCCAGGTGCTGGGTCGGGTGGCGCAGGTTGCAGTCGACCAGGATGGCCACCCGCCGCTCCTGCAGCGTGAAGGCGGTGGCCAGGTTGCGGGCCACGAAGCTGGCGCCGGCGCCGTGGCTGGCGGGGACCACCAGCGTGGTGAAGTGGGTGAGCCCCACGCCCGAGGCGATGGAGAGCAGCCGGGTGCGCAGCTCGCGGAAGGCGTCGAGCTGCTCGAGGGTGGCCATCCCCACCGGCGTCCGGTCGCCCGACCACTCGGGCTCCGGGATGGTGGGCCGCAGGGGGGCGAGCGCCCGCTGCGACGCCTCGTCGTTGTCGCCGTCCGGCCGGCTCATGAGCTCATCTTCAGCTTGACCAGGAAGGCCGCCGCGTAGATCACCAGCACGCCGCCCACCATCACCGTCGCGTACAGGCCGGGGCCGCGCGCGGGGCGCCCCTCCACGCCGCCGCCGTCGGCGTAGGGGATGCTCACCAGCAGCGGGAGGCGCGCCACGCGCTCGATCTGCTGCGCGGTCCGCACGCGCGGGTCGAACTTCACCAGCACCACCAGGAAGGCGATCGGCAGCGCCGCCGCCACGATGAGGCCGATGAGGCTCAGCTGCAGGAGCCGCAGGCCGGTGGCGATCACCGGCACGTCGGCGGCCTCCTCGATGTGCATGGTGAGGCCGC
The DNA here is from genome assembly GCA_035546895.1 of Polyangia bacterium. Taxonomy (GTDB): domain Bacteria; phylum Myxococcota_A; class Polyangia; order Fen-1088; family Fen-1088; genus JADGRB01. Next base: position 294 of record DASZVW010000795.1, on the reverse strand, counting down.
GGTGCTCGGCGTCGAGGTCCATCGACACCCGCGCGTTCTCGCGCCGCTTGAGGAGATCCTGGTAGACGTCGCGGGTCGCCTCGTACCGGCGGAGCAGCTCGGACAGCGTGGTGTCGCCGCCGACCCCCTTCATCTCGGGATCGAGGGTCATGGTGTCGACCGCCGCCGCCCGGGCCCGAGGCGACGCCGCGGCGGCGCGCCGGTGCGTGCCGGTGGCGGCGGCGATCTTGGCCTGGAACGCCGCCAGGCGGTCGCGGGCGGCGCGCGCCACCTCGTCGTCGAGCGCGGCCGCCT
>DASZVW010000794.1:0-4464 GCA_035546895.1 Polyangia bacterium | reverse complement strand
GGCCGGCGGGGGAGCGCGGGGCGGCACCGGCGCCGGCGTGACGGGCGGTGGTCGATTCTCTCCCACCGTGGCCGCCATCAGCTGGATCTGCAAGGCCAGCGCGAAGCCCATGGCGCGCGTGAGCTCGTCGCAGTCCCCGGTGCGCGACGGAAAGGTCTGCTCTCCTATCACGGCGCCGCCCGCGTCGTGCCACTCGAGGCGCCCCTCCAGCGTTCGCCCCGTGGCCTCGATGCGGACGACGACCCGGTCCTGAGCGTCCGAGCTGAACGCGTCGTACCCCAGCCGCCCGGTGACGACCGCGGCGAAGCGGGCGGCGCTCGGACAGCCCGGCGCCGCGAGGTAGTCCAACTGCGTCGCCAGGACCACCGTCCGCGCGCGACCCTCGCGCGATACGCCGGCCATCGCGAACACCAGCACGACCGGGCAGACCAACCGATGCACGCCTGCCAGGCTCACCCTCACCATCCTGCGCGAACTGATCTGTTCTGACAACGCGTGCGGGGGCGTCGTTCTCCGGCCAAGCGCCGCTACGGCGCTTGCGTCGTGATGGTCGCCGAGCCGGAAGCGAGGGATCCGGAGGTCGCGGTCACGGTCACGGTGCCGGCCGTCCCGGTGGACTGAATGATGGCCATCAGCTTGCCGTTGAAGGCGGCGTGGGACGTCCCCTTGTACGAGTCGTGGTTCGTCGAGTCGCCGGCGTCGAGGCCGACGAGCGCGCCCGGGCCGCTGACCGCGACGCTGATGCTGTTGCCGGCCTTGGGCACGACCACCCCCTGCGCGTCGACGACGTCCACCTCGACGTAGGCCAGGTCGCGCCCGTCCGCGGCGATCGAGGTCCGGTCGGCGCCGAGCGCCAGCTTCGCCGCCGCGCCGGCGGTCTTCACGGTGTCGGTCGCCACGACCGTCCCGCCCTTGCTCGCCTTGGCCTGCAGCGTGCCCGTCGCGAAGGGGACCGACCACTGGAGGTGGCCCGTCGTCGCGTTCATGGTCTTCGAGCCCTGGGAGGTGCCGTTCAGGAACAGCTCGACGCTGTCCGCGTTGGTGTAGACGAAGACGGTGACCGATTGGCCGGCCGTCCAGCTCGTCCAGTCCATCGGCACGATGTGGACCATGGTGGGGCCGGCGGCGCCCCACTTGCTCTGATAGAAGTAGAAGATGTCCTTGGGGAACCCCGCGCTGTCGATGGCGCCGAAGTAGGAGCTCTTCGACGGCCAGCTGTAGGGGGTCGGCTCGCCGATGTAGTCGAAGCCGGTCCAGATGAACTCGCCGGCGATGAAGGCCCGCGTGTTGACGCTCGACCACGACCCCTCGGCGCTGGTCCCCCAGGAGACCACGCTGTTGTCGTACGACGAGCACTGGTTGTCGCTCGAGGTCAGGATGTTCGACGTCACCGGCGTCTTGTAGACGCCGCGGCTGCGGACGGCGGACGACGACTCGCTGGCGAAGAGCTTCCAGCTCGGGTTGCTCGAGTGCGTGGAGTCGTAGGTATAGGGCGCGTAGTTGAGCCCCACGACGTCCTCCATCGCCGCCACCTGGGCGCCGGGGCTGGCGTTGGCGTTGGCCTGGCCGATCGCCCGCGTGCTGTCCTTGGCCTTGACGGCCGAGATGAGCGAGGCCGCGATGGTGGCGTTGTTGTTGTCCTGGATCTCGTTGCCGATGCTCCAGATGATGATGCTCGGGTGGTTGCGGTCGCGGGAGACCATGTCGCCGATGTCGATCGTCGACCACTGGTTGAAGAAGCGGGCGTAGTCGTACTGGTTCTTGGCCTGATCCCAGCAGTCGAACGCTTCGTCCATGACCAGCAGGCCCAGCTGATCGGCCAGGTCCAGGAGCTCCGGCGCGGGCGGGTTGTGGGACGTCCGCAGCGCGTTCACGCCCATGCTCTTGAGCATCTGCAGGTGCTTCTCGATCGCGCGATGGTTCACGGCCGCCCCGAGGGCGCCCAGATCGTGGTGATTGCAGGTGCCGTTGAGCTTCACGGCGGCGCCGTTCAGCGTGAACCCCGACGTCGCGCTGAAGGCGAAGGTGCGGATGCCGAAGCGGGTGGTGTAGGTGTCGACCACGGCGCCGCCCACCGAGACGGTGGTGAGCGCCGAGTACAGCGTCGGCGCCGCGAGCGACCAGAGCTTCGGGTTGGCCACGGTCACCGTCTGGGTCACGGTGGCCGTCTTCCCGGCGGCGACCGAAGTGGCGGGCGAGGAGGCCGCGCCGACCTCGGTCCCGGTGGCGTCGCCGACCGAGCTGGCTACGGTGACCGATTGGGCGCTGGCGGTGTCGTTCTGAACGGTCACGGCGATGTCCACGGTCGCGCTGGTAGTCGAAACCTGCGGCGTCGTCACCGCGGTCCCCGTATAGGCGACCCGCACCGGGTTCACCGTCTTGAGCCAGGTGTGCCGGTAGATGCCGCTGCCCGAGTACCAGCGGCTGCTCGGCTGCTGGTTGTTGACCCGGACGGCGAGCACGTTGGAGGCGCCGAGCTTGGCGGCCGCCGTCAGGTCGCACTCGAAGGACGAGAACCCGTAGGGACGGGCGCCGACCTGCGTGCCGTTGAGGTACACGGTGCTGTCCATGTAGACGCCGTCGAACTGGACGAAGATCTTCTGCCCCGCGCTGGAGGCCGGGAGGGTGAAGGTCTTCCGGTACCAGCCGACCCCGCCGTTCAGGTACCCGCCGCCGGCCCCCGCGGGCGAATTCTGGGTGAAGGGCAGCGAGATGCTCCAGTCGTGCGGGACGTCCAGGGCGGTCCACGAGGAGTCGTCGAAGGTGGTCGCCTGCGCGCCGGTGACGTCGCCCAGGTGGAACTTCCAGGCGGCGTCGAAGCTGACGGTGGTCGAGCGGGCGCCGTCGTAGGTGTTCACCAGGCCGGCCGGCGCGGCGCTACCCGCCGCGCCGCCGGCCCCGGAGCCGCCAGCGCCGCTTCCGGATTGCCCGCCGGCGCCACCCGATCCCGGCAGGCCGCCGCTGCCGCCCGCGCCCCCGGCGCGACCGCCCGAGCCCGAGATGCCGCCCGCGGCGCCGCCGCCGGCACCGGAGATGCCGCCCGACGCGCTTCCACCCGTGCCCGGAACGCCACCCGAGGCCGCTCCGCCCTTCCCCGAGGCCCCACCCGCGGCGCCGCCGCCGGTTCCGCCGCCGCCGGTCCCCGTGCTTCCACCCGTTCCGGTCTGGCCTCCTTCGCCGGATCCGGAGCAGGCGGCCAGGAGCATCCCGAGCACCGTGAGTGTTGCCGTGTGTCGAATCAAGGCGCGGCCTTTCTTCAAGAGTCCGGTCTCCGGCGATCCGGAGGCGCTGGATCCCCGTCGAGCGGGGAGGTGTTCACCTCTTGAACTGCTCCGGGACCGGGCGCTGTTGACAGGAAACGGCTACTTGCCGTAGCCGGCGGCCACCACGTTGGCCTGGACGGCGTCTTCCGTCGCGTCAGAGGGGTACCCCGTCACGATGCATCCTTCGTAGAAGGTCCCGTCGCTCAGGTTGGCGCCCCCGCCCGGCTTGCAGCAGTCGCCGCCGCTGCCGAGGACGATCGCCCCTTGCTTCTTCATCGGGCTCCAGCCGCCGGGCAGGCCGCCCTTGTAATAGGTCCCGAGGGGCCCGGCGGTCGCGTCGCCGCCTCGGAGCGCGAACTCCGTCGTGCCGTTGTTCTTCAGCACGGCCGTGACGTAAGGGCTCGTCTGCGTCGGATCGTTCTGGTTCTTGCTGGTGTTGTTCTGGGCGAAGACGCCGTACTCGAGGTCGGCCATCACCCAGGGGCCGGACCCCGCGCCGGTTCCCCAGGCGGTGATCGCGCTGAAGTTGATGGCGTCCATGGCGCCCGAGCCGTCCGCCTTGCGGTCGGTCTCGCTGTTGCCGTAGTCGAAGCAACAGCCGCCGTTGTAGTGCTTGCCGCTCGTCACCATGTAGAGGCCCTCGGGCTGGCTGCCGAGCGCGATGCCCGACTTGGAGGCGTCGACCCAGTAGCTGTTGCCGGGGATGATGTAGAGCGCGTAGACCTCGTGCCCGCTGAGGGTCAGCGACTCGCTGGTCGCCTTCGAGGGGCTGCTGGAGGTGGAGCCGGGGACCATCGTCGAGCCCTGGTACCAGAGGTCGTTCCCCTTGCCCGATTGATCGTAGACCACGGTGACGACACAGGTGGTTCCGGCGCAGAAGGCGTCCTGAGAGGGGCCGTCGGCGAAACCGCCCGGCGCCAAGGCGAGGATGTCCTTGGTCGTCCCGGCCGTGGTGCGGACCTGATAGAGCTTCCCGCCGTAGGCCCCGAAGAGCGCTCTCACCGTGCTGTGCGCGGCGACGCAGGGGTTTCCGGCGGCCGCGTAGATGTCGCACGGTCCGACGGTGGCGCCGGCACCCGCCGCCCCGCCCGTTCCCGGCTTGCCGGCGGCCCCGGCTGCTCCGCCGGTCCCCGGCTTGCCCCCTTGCCCGCCCGCGCCGCCGGTTGGACCGCCACCCCCCGAGCCGAGCGCGCCGCCTGTC
>DASZVW010000793.1:0-2364 GCA_035546895.1 Polyangia bacterium | reverse complement strand
CGATCGCGCCGCCCCCGACACCGGCGGCCCGGTGCTGGAGCTCCCCGCCGAGCGCGACATGCCGGCGATGACGCTGCCGCGCGAGACGGCGATCGAGAACCCGCTGCGCCAGATCGCCTCCGCCAGCGCCACCGCCATCGGCGGCTACGGCGAGCTGACGCTCAACGCGCCCGCGATCGGCCGCTCGGTGGTCGACCTGCGGCGGCTGGTGCTGTTCGTGGGCCACAACTTCACCGACCACCTCCGCTTCTACTCCGAGCTGGAGGTGGAGCACGCGGTCTCCTCCGCCGACGACCAGGGGGAGTTCGAGGTCGAGCAGGCCTACCTCGACGGCCTCTTCAACCGGCACTTCAACCTGCGCGGCGGCCTCATCATCATGCCGGTGGGGATCATCAACGTCTATCACGAGCCCCCGACCTTCGACGGCGTCGACCGCCCCGACGTCGACACGCTGGTCATCCCCTCGACCTGGCGCGAGGCCGGCTTCGGCGTCTTCGGCGAGATCGCCACCGGCCTCTCGTACCAGGTGTACGCGGTCACCAGCTTCGACGCCAACGGCTTCACCGCCGCCTCCGGGATCGCCGAGGGGCACCAGGAGGCGCAGCTCGCCTACGCCGGCGACGGCGGCCTGGTCGCGCGCCTCACCTACGAACCGGTGCTGGCGACCATCTTCGGCCTCTCCGGCTACGCGGCCACCTCGGGCAACGACCTGCGCGGCACCGTCGGCCGCGTCCCGCTCGGCCTGGTGGAGGCCGACGCCCGCACGCGCTACCGCGGCTTCAGCGCCCGCGCCGAGCTCGCCTTCCTCTTCATCGGCGACACCGACAAGCTGAACGCGGCGCTGGCCGCCGGGACGGCCGACCAGATGATGGCCGGCACGGTCGCCTCGCAGCTCCGCGGCGGCTACGTCGACGTGGGCTACGACGTGCTCCGGCTGCTGGCACCGGCCAGCGACCAGGACCTGACGCTCTTCTTCCGCTACGACTACGCCAACACGCAGGCCTCGGTCCCGGCCGGGTTCGCCGCCGATCCGACGCTGATCCGCTACACGGAGACGGTCGGCCTGGTCTACCGGCCGATCCCCGAGATCGGCCTCAAGAGCGACTACCGCCGTCACGAGTTTGGCGCCGGCCCCAGCTACAACGAGTACGCGGCGGCGATCACCTGGATGTTCTGACCGGCGCGCGCCGCCGCCCCGCCCCTGCCCGCCCGCCCGCCGAAGATCGGGACAAAGATCGATGGCGGGCTTTGCTTTCGGCGAATTCGATCCCAGGTTGCCCGATCACTGATGCAGACGGCCGCCATCGAGACACAGGCGCTCATCCTCCTCGTCGAGGACGACGACGATCTCCTCGATGCCGCGGCGAGGTTTGCCCGGACAAACCAGGGCGTCGGGGCGACGATCCACTGACCGCGCTCGCGCTTGCCTCGGTCCCGGCGCGCCCCACGATCAAAGGAGAGCGGAGGCGCGAGATGGCTGACGAGAAAAAGATCGACCGGCCGCGGCACGTGGTCATGAACGGGCCGCCCTGGGGCGGGTACGTCGACCCCGACCTGGCCTACATCCGCGGGCAGCTCGGCGCGGTCGGCAGCGGCGCGCTGGGCGGGCAGAGCTTCGCCAAGCTGGGCGGCTTCGTGGAGGCCGACCCCGACGAGACGCACGAGGCGATCGACGAGGCGCGCCGGATCCTCGAGCGGCGGGCCGAAGAAGAGGAAGAAGAGGAGCAGACGAAACGGTAGCGCGGGCGCGGCCGCTCAGGTCGCGCAGACGCGATCGATGGCGCCGAGCAGGGTCTCCATCTCGATCGGCTTGGTGAGGTGCTGGTCGAACCCGGCGACGTGGCTGGCCTGGATGTCGGCCTCGGTGCCGTAGCCGCTGAGCGCGATCGCCTTCAGCGCGTGCTTCGACTTGAGGCGCCCGATGAGCGTCCGCCCGTCGAGGTCGGGGAGCCCGATGTCGCTGATCACCACCCCGATCTTGTCCAGGTTCTCCGCCAGCGCGGCGCCCGCGGTGTTGACCGCGTGCGCGACGTAGCCCTCGGCCGCCAGGACGTCCAGCAGCGCCTCGGCGAGATCGGGCTCGTCCTCGATGACCAGGATCTCGTTCTCGCGCGGGGCGCGCCGGGCCGGGCGCCGCGCGGGCGAGGGCTCGCGCGCCGCCGCCGGCGCCGCCACGGCCAGCGCGGGGAGCTCGACCAGGAAGCGCGCCCCCCGCCCCGCCCCGGCGCGGTGGGCGCTGATCTTCCCGCCGTGCAGGTCGACCATCCCCCGGCAGATGGCCAGCCCCAGCCCCAGCCCCCCGCCCGAGGCGCTGCCGTGCGCCTGCTCGAAGCTCTCGAAGATCCGCGCCAGCGTCGCCGGCTC
>DASZVW010000792.1:0-4469 GCA_035546895.1 Polyangia bacterium | reverse complement strand
GCTCACCGCCCGTCCCCACGATCCCGCCGGTCCCCGGGCCGCCGCCCGTCCCGATGATCCCGCCCGTCCCGGTCGTGCCGCCGGTTCCCCTGGTGCCGCCCGTTCCAGTCACGCCGCCGGTCCCGGTCGTGCCGCCGGTTCCAATCACGCCGCCGGCCCCGGTCGTGCCGCCGGTCCCGGTCGTGCCGCCGACGCTCCCGCCGGCGCCGCCGGCGCCCGTACCACCGGCGCCGGCGTTCCCACCGCCGCCGCTCAACAGCTCGCCGCCCGATCCGCCGCCCTGACCGGCGCTCACGGAGTTGCCGGTGCCGATCTGGCCGACGCAGCCCTCCGAGAGGAAGACGGCGAGCCCGGCAACGACGGCAGCGGCCAGGCTCGCCAGCGCAATCCGCCGCGCGACCGACACCGAGAACGACGCCCGCCAGCCTTTGCCAAGAAAGCGCATGGATTGAGACTTCGATATATTCGCCTCGCCGTATTTTCGCAATGAACAAAATTGCTTCTGAAAACCGTGCTTTTCCTGCTCAATGTGCGCCCGAGAACGAACCGAGCTGGCCGCCGTGGTGATCTCAGAAATCTGATGAGGCGAGCGGCGTTGCCCGCACGTTGTGCCCGGAAATCGCGGGCCCGCCGCCCGGAAGCCGGGGCATGTCGCTTGCTTGAGGCTGGCGCCATGAAGACCGCCGCCCGATCGTCGCCCGCGCAGCACTTCCATGGACTTCGGCTCGCCCTGGCCGGCGCGTTGCTGCTCATCGGCGGGGCTTGCGGCTCGACCATGGTCGGCGGCCCGGACGGCGGTGCCGGCGGGCGCGGCGGCGCCACCGCGACCGGCGGCTCCTCGGGGACGGGCGGCGCCAGCGCGACCGGCGGCTCCTCCGGCACCGGCGGCGGCGCCGGCACTGTTTGCGGTGGAATCACCGGCGCCCAGTGCGACGCCCTCTCCTGGTGCGACTTCACGCCCGACACCTGCGGGTCCGGCGATCAGCAGGGCGTTTGCCGTGCGCGCGACGCCACCGGGTTCGATTGCAGCGCCGTCGTCTGCGGCTGCAACGGCAAAACGTACATGAGCGCTTGCGCGGCCCACCAGGGCGGATTCGACGTGATGGATTCACTCTCCTGCATTCCAGGCAACGGCGGCGCCAGCGCGCCTTGCGCCAAGGACGCCGACTGTGCGGCCGGCTACAAGTGCTGCGGCGGGGGCGCCGCCGGCTCACCGATCGCCTGTCTGCAGGTCCCGGCGAACGGGTCCTGCCCCGTCGTCCCGTAATCGGCCTCGTTCCGCGGGTCCGTGGTCGCCGCCGCCGTTGATTGGCCGCCGCGGCCTCGACGGCCGACAGGCGCATTGTCTCGGTCCGAGCCCGCGACGCGAGCGCGGCAACCGAGATCGCGCGTAATTCGAACGCGCGGGATCGCTCGACAATTGACCTCTAATTCATTGGTTGCGCGCCGGGCCGCCGGCTGCCGCGACAATGTCGCAAAATACTCATTGACGCCATTCACCCCTCTTGATAATTGCCCTTGACGTTTCGTCGCCCATACGGGGGACGGGGAGGTGCGGAGATGGCAGGCGGGGCGCGGGCAATTTTTTGCCGGAATCAGGCCGTGCGGGTCGTTGCGCGATAACGCGGACTTCCGCATATGTCCGGCGCCACGGAGGCGCCCCTGATTTGACGAACGGCGTGGGTGGCGACGTGAGGAGGGTCGCGGACGGATCGCATGGGACGGGTCGAGAGGGTCGTGAAAACGACGGAAATCATTGTTTGCCACGAGAGGAGATTGGATATGCGAAAGCACAGTTACAGCGCGAAGACAATCTGGATGTTGGGAGCCGCCTTGTTGACGACGTTGGGGGGTGTGACCGCGGCCAGCGCCGCGTTCACGCCGCTCACCAACCCGCCGCCGGCGTTCCTCAACTCGTGTTTACTGCTCACCGACGGTACGGTCATGTGCCAGGGATTCTTCAGCAATACCTGGCACCGGCTGACCCCGGACGCATTCGGGAGCTATCTCAATGGAACCTGGGACACCACGCCGATCGCGCCCATGCCGGACGGGGTCGACGCGCGCATCGGCTGCACGCCCTGCGCGTACGCGCCCTTGTTCTTCGCCTCGCAGGTGTTGGCCGACGGCAAGGTGGTGGTCATCGGCGGCGAGGATCTGGCCGGATTCGGGAACGTGGAGACCAACATCGGGTTCCTGTACGACCCGGTGACCAACAGCTGGTCGCAGCAACTCGGGGACGTGTTCGGCAGCGGCACCGTCGGTGACACCATGTCGAACGTGCTCGCCAACGGCACCATGTTGGTGTCCCAGATTACGTCGACGAACCTCGAGGCCTTCAACGAGTCGACTCTGTCGTTCACCGCGTTGAACCCGACCGGCAAGGCGGATCCAAACAACGAGGAAGGCTGGGAGATCCTCCCCAACGGGACCATGTTGACGGTGGACGCGCGCATCGCCGCGCAGTCGGAGATCTACAACCCGATCACCAACGTCTGGGACACGCCCCTCAACACGATCGTCAACATGGCCGACACCGGCGATCTCGGCGGATCGATCGAGGTCGGGCCGGCGACGTTGCGGCCGGACGGGATCGTCGTTTCTTTCACCGGGAATTCGCTGGGTGAAAACGCGCTGTTCAACACGCTCACCAACACCTGGTCGCACCCGGCCGGCATCGATTTCCCGCTGGTGACGGGCCAGACCAACCACTTCGGCGTCAAGGACGGGCCCGCCGTCACGCTCCCAAACGGCAACGTGCTGGTCATGGCCTCGCCCGTCGACAACGTCGCCGGCGACTTCCTCGCCCCCAGCCACTTCTGGGAGGTCGGCTTCACGACCAACACGCTGGTCCAGGTCGCCGACTCGCCCAACGCGGCGTCGTTCGCCTCCTTCGACGGCCACTTCATGATGCTCCCCAGCGGCGAGACCCTGTTCGTGGCCTTCAACCAGGGCACGGTGCAGGACGTCGACGTCTACACCAACGGGGGCGCGCCCCAGAACGCGTGGCGGCCCACCATCACCTCGTCGCCGGCCACCATCACGCAGGGGAGCATGAACAACACCGTCTCGGGCACGCTCTTCAACGGGCTGTCGCAGGGCGCCGCCTACGGCGACGACTCGCAGAGCTTCACGAACTACCCGCTGGTGCGCATCACCAACAACGGCACCGGCCACGTGTTCTACGCCCGCACGCACAACCACAGCCGGATGGGCGTGGAAGCGCTGGGGGACACCGAGACCATCACCACCCAGTTCGACGTGCCGGCCGCCGTGGAGACCGGCGCCTGCACGCTGGTGGTGGTGGCGAACGGCATCGCCTCGGCCCCGGCGGCCTGCAACGTGGTCGCCAACCAGGCGGTCGCCTGCGAGTCGGGCCTGAGCTTCCTGGTCGACGACCGCGCCCAGGTCCAGAACGGGACCGGCGGCCCCGGCGCCGTCAACAACAACGGGACCGGCTCGACGCGCCTCAGCCCCGACAGCCGCACCGGCGCCATCACCAGCCGGGCGGCGGTCACGATCCAGCACCGCTCGGTGGTGACCGGCAACGTGGTGTCGGCCAGCACCGTCACCAAGGACAGCGACGCCACCGTGACCGGGACCATCACGGCCAACGGGACGGTCAACCTGCCCCCGCTGCCGACCCTGCCGGCGTTCCCGCCGCCCACCGCGGGCTCGTTCACGGTCAACAGCGGGACGGTGTCGAAGGCGCCAGGCTCGTACGTGTCGGGGACGGTCAACGGCGGAACGCTCGTGCTGGCGGCGGGCGACTACTTCTTCCAGTCGTTCACCATCAACTCGGGCGCCGTCGTGCGGGCCACCCCCACCACGCGGATCTTCGTGCAGAGCTCGCTGGCCTTCAACGCGTCGATCCTGGCCAGCAGCGGCACCTCGGTGCAGCCGATCTTCCTCGGCTACGCGGGGAGCAACAGCGTCAGCCTGGGGGCGCGCTTCGACGGGACGCTGGTGGCGCCCAACGCCTCGGTGGTCTTCGGGGCCGGCCCGGCGCTGACCTTCTCGGGCTCGTTCTTCGCCCGAACCATCGAGGTCGCGGCCGGCAGCACCCTGGCGTGCCACCTGTGACGGCGGCCGGGTAGTCGTATCGAGCCTGCCGCACCGGGCGTTCGTCCGGTGCGGCGGCCCGAGCTCCCCGCCCGCGGGCGGAGGGAGCGACCGCCTCGGGGCTAGAAGAACGCCCCGCAGGGGATCGAGCCGCGGCGGAGCGAGTGCCCGTCGAGCGCGCTGTCGTCGGACCAGAAGAAGTGCTTCTGGCCGGCGACGCACTCGGCCTCCGGCGCGATGCCGATCCCTTCGAAGTTCGAGTCGGGGAGCGAGTCCGGGCGGTCGAAGACGCGGCCGATCCGGAAGCGGCCGGCGGTCGGCGAGCCCGGCGTGGTGTCGAGCCGGAAGACCGTGGCTTTGACGTCGCAGGTGTTGTCGCACTGGGCCCAGAGATAGCCGACGTCACG
>DASZVW010000791.1:0-1782 GCA_035546895.1 Polyangia bacterium | reverse complement strand
CCCATCCGGTGGCGAACCTGCGCACGACGCTCTTCGAGCCCTCGACGACCTGGTATTCTCGCATTCGTCAGGCACATCGACGAGGCGCCGCGTTTCTGAAGAGCGATCGGCGAGAAAAACGCGCGCCGCTACGTTTGGGACGCCGGCCACGCCGTCCCGGAGAGCTCCGCGCAGAGCTCGAGCAGGCGATCTTGTACGGCGGGGTCGCGCGCCGCCGGGTGCGGGTCGCGCGGCCGCTGGTGATAGAAGTAGCCGCCCGAGACGGCGGCGGCGCGATCGGCGCCGGCCGCCAGCCAGACCTGGGTGGCGGCGCCCGCCTCCAGGTCGTCGGGCGCGCCGGGGCCGCCCATCTTGGTCGCCACCCAGCCCGGCTCGAGGGCGTTCGAGCGGACCGACGGCCAGCGCCGGGCGGCGGCGAACGCCAGCACCACGTCGTGGAGCTTGCTCTCCGAGTAGGCCTGCATCCCATTCCAGCTCCGCCGCTCCCACTGCAGATCGTCGAGGTTCGGGCTGGCGCTGCGGTGGAGGCCGGAGCTGAGGTAGACGAGCCGCCGCGGCCGGGCGATCAGCGCGGTCAGGAGGTACGGCCCGAGGACGTTGACGGCGAAGACGTGATTGAGCCCGTCGACGGTCGTCTGCCGCCGCTCGCGGTAGCCGACCGCCGCGTTGTGGATGACGGCCTCGAACGGCCCGGCGGCGTTCGCCTGCTCGGCCACCTGGCGCATGCCCGCCAGGCTCAGGAGGTCGCCGATCACCACGGCCGCGGCGGCGGGGAGCGCGGCCCGCGCGTCGGCCGCCCGCCGCTCGTTGCGCGCGTGCAGCACCACCTCGTGCCCGGCGCGCGCGAGCTGCTGCCCGGCCAGCAGGCCCAGGCCGTCGGACGATCCGGTGATGAAGACGCGCGCCATCGTCGCCTCGGCGGCTGAAGTTCTTGCCGCGAGCGCGCGCCGTCAAGAGGGGCGGCGGTTGACTTTCCGCCGGCCGGTCGCCAGAACCTCGGGATGAAGCTGTATTTTGCCGCGCACGCCTGCTCGCTGTCGCCGCACATCGCGCTGCGCGAGGCCGGGCTGCCGTTCGAGCTCGAGCGGGTCGACCTCGGCAGCAAGCGGACCGCCTCGGGCGAGGACTTCCGGACGGTGAACCCCAAGGGCTACGTGCCGGCGCTGAAGCTGGACGACGGCCAGGTGCTGACCGAGGGGGCGGTGATCGTGCAGTGGATCGCCGACCAGCGCCCGGAGAGCGGCCTCATCCCGCCGGCCGGGGGGATGGCGCGCTACCGCGCCCAGGAGTGGCTGCACTTCATCGCCACCGAGCTGCACAAGGGCTTCGCCCCGCTCTACAACAAGCTGACGCCGGAGGCGCTGCGGGCGGCGACGCGCGAGAAGCTCGCGGCGCGCTTCGCGGTCCTGGCCGCGGCCGTCGACGCGCACCCCTACCTGATGGGGCCGACCTTCACGGTCGCCGACGGCTACGCGTTCTACACGCTGCGGACCTGGAAGCGGCTGGTGAAGCCCGAGCTCCCCCACCCCGGGCTGCAGGCTTACTTCGACCGCCTGCTGGCCCGGCCGGCGGTGCGCGCCGCGCTCGACGCCGAGCGCGACGGCTGAAACGCGGTCCGCGTCACTTGTGATCGGGGCCGCATTCCGATACAGGGAGGCGGATGAAGCGCCTCCTCCTGGTCCTCTCTCTCCTCGGTCTCGCCTGTTCGAGCAGCTCGTCGCCCACGCCCGCCGGCGGCGCCGGCGGCACGACCGGCACCGGCGGCCTGACCGCGACCGGCTC
>DASZVW010000790.1:0-2195 GCA_035546895.1 Polyangia bacterium | reverse complement strand
TCTAGCGCAGCTCGGCTACGGCCGCTCGCCGATCTCGATGATCGAGCAGGCCAGGATCGGCTCCAGCCCCAGCGCCTCGGCGCGCGCGATCAGCGCCTCGCTCTCGGCCCCCGGGTTGAGGTAGACCTCCTTCGGCTGCTTGGCCTTGATCGCCTCCAGCACCCCGATGCCGACCTCGGGCGGCAGGTAGATCGTGAAGCGCTCGATGCCGGCGGGCAGGTCTTCGATCCGCGCGTAGACCGGCAGCCCCTCGATGGTCTTCTCCTTGGGGTTGACCGGGTAGACGGTCCAGCCGCGGCGCAGGTAGGCGCGCACCGCCTTGTTCCCGTACTTGTGCGGCGCGCTGGAGGCGCCGACCACCGCGACGCCGGGCACGCTAGTCCGCCTTCCGCCCGCAGGTGCCGCAGGCGCCGTCCGGGCCCACCACCCCCACGCAGCTCCCGTCGTCGCACAGCCGGCGCCCGGGATCGAACCCGGCGTCCGTCGCGGGGGCGGTCGTGCGCTCGGCCGGGGCGCGGTCGCCTTGGTCCGTGCCGGCGCCGGTGGGCGCCGCGCAGACGCTGCAGCGCCCGTCGGCGCCGATGACGCCCACGCAGGCGCCGTCGGGGCAGAGCTGCCGTTGGGGATCGAAGGCGGTCTCTTCCATCCGCCCAATTCTAGATCCCTTCCGCCGGCCGGACGGCGAATCTTCGACGCCCGTGACGAACGTTCGCCGGTGGCCGGGCCGGGCCGCGCGTCCCGGCGCCCCGGACGGGCTGGCACCCGCTGCATCGAACCGCCGGATGACGCGTTTTTCGTGGCTCGTGTCGCTGGGGTTGGTTCTGGCCGGCGGCGTCCGGCCCGCCCGCGGCGGAGGTCGACCTGCGCGCCTTCGTGGGGGTGGGCAGCGGCCTGGGCGCCGACGGTTGGCTGCCGGGAGCGCCGGTCCGGCTCGACGCCGGCGCCGGGACACTCTTCCCGTACGCCTTCGGCTGGGGCGGGCGGGCGCGCTCGCGCCGTTGGCCGACTCCCGCCGGCTGTTCGTCGGCGCCCGGGCCGGCTACCAGGTCGAATATCTGGGCGTCGCGGGCGCCAACTGGCGCGGCAGCCGCTACGCGCAGCGCCGGACCTCGGGCTGGTGTTCCACGTCGAATCGGCGGCCGGCAGCGCCTTCGAGGCGCAGGCCGGCGTGGAGGTGGTGTTCCGTTCGGCGGCGGCCGCCTGCTGCGACGACGCCGCGCTCTCGACGGGCAGCGTCGGCGCGCGCCTGCTCGTCCGCGGCGAGCTGGCGCTGTCGCCGGGCTGGGCGCTCTACGCCGAGGCCGGCCGGCGCACCGCCGACCACCTGCTGGAGATCGGTGTCCTGCCCAGGCTGGCGGCGGGCGTGCGCGTCCGACTCTGACGTCCGCTCGGAACCAGCCGCGCGGCGGTCAGCGGACGGGCGGCGGGGGCTCGACATCGCGGGCGGCCTCGCGGCGCTGCATCTCTTCGATCACCAGGTCGATCTGGTCGCCGATGCCGCCCAGGTCGACCTCCGGCCTCTTGTCGGGGGTGCGGGGCCGGAAGACCATGTTGAGCACGGCGGTGACCGGCGCGTCGCTGCGGGTGGCGCGCGGGACCTCGACGGCGAAGGCGCTCTCGGCCAGGCAGCGCTCGACGTCGGGATTGGCGAGCGTCGACGACTCGATGGTGACGTGGTCGACCTCGCCGCGCACCAGATCGATCGCCAGCCGGACCTTGCCGGTCAGATCGCGCAAGGCGGGGGTGGCCGCGGTGCGGTTCAGGTAGCAGGCGCGCGCGCGCGGCATGTAGGCGAGCGACAGCACGTTGCGGATCACCATCCGGTCCATCGTTCCCTTGACCACCTCGCTGGCGGCCTGGGCGTGGGGGACCGGCTCCTCCAGCGCCACCAGCGTGGGGACGTTGAGGAAGCGGGTGGGGTTGGCGGGCGCGTCGGCGACCCAGGGGCGGAGCCACTCGGGCGGAAGGCGCGCGGGCGTCACCGCGACGTTCACCGCCTGGCCGCGCGCCGTCGCCTCCAGCCGGACCGCGCGCGGCGGGCGGCCCTTGACGGCGACCACGCCGCCGAGCGTGTCGCCGGGGCCGAGGCGCGCGGCGAGCCGCCGGTCGTCGGCGCCCGCGACCAGGCGGACGGCGCCCAGGTCGCCGCCGCGCCGCAGGTCGGAGAGCAGGGCGGGGACGGCGTCGCCGATCTC
>DASZVW010000789.1:0-3891 GCA_035546895.1 Polyangia bacterium | reverse complement strand
GGTGGCGTTACACACGGAGGCGGGGGTGTAGATGCCGTTCGCGCAGCTCTCCGAGGCGCACTGGGTGCCGGCCGGGTACTTGTGGCAGCCGCCGGCCCCGTCGCAGGTGCCGTCGGTCCCGCAAGAGGCGGCGTGCTGGTCGGTGCAGACGCCGCGCGGGTCGGCGGCCGCCGCCGGGCTGGGGGCGCAGGTCCCGAGCGAGGTCGACAGCGCGCAGCTGTGGCAGGCGCCGGTGCAGGCCGAGTTGCAGCAGACGCCGTCGACGCAGAAGGTGGAGGCGCACTCGCTGCCGGCCGAGCAGGGCTGGCCGTTCGACTTGGGGCCGCAGCTGCCGGCCACGCAGCTGTGGCCGGGCACGCAGTCGGCGTCGCTGGCGCAGTGGTTGATGCAGGCGCCCTTGGTGCACTGGTAGGTCCCGCAGTTCTGGACCCCCGGCGGCCGGCAGGTGCCGAGGCCGTCGCAGGTCCCGGCGGTGTTCTCGATGTTGCCGCTGCAGGTGGCGGCCGTGCAGACCGTCTCGGCCGCGTACTTCGAGCAGCCGCCGAGGCCGTCGCAGGTGCCGGTCTGGCCGCAGGTCGACTTGTTCGTCTGGGCGCAGACCTGGTGGGGGTCGTTGGCCCCCTGGGGCGTCGGCCAGCAGGTGCCGATGCGCCCGCTCTGGTTGCAGCTGACGCAGGGGCCGGTGCAGGCGCTGTTGCAGCAGACGCCGTCGGCGCAGAAGCCCATCGCGCACTGGGCGGAGGTGGTGCAGGAGCCGCCGATCGGCTTCTTGCCGCAGCTCCCGGCCACGCACTTGACGTTGGAGACGCAGTCGCCGTCGGAGGCGCAGGTCTCGACGCAGTCGTTGGTGGCGCTGCTGCAGTTGAAGGGGGCGCAGATCTTCGAGGGGCCGGAGGTGCAGCTCCCGGCGCCGTCGCAGTAGCGGATGCCGGTCACCTCGGCGCCGCTGCAGCTCCCGGGCTGACAGACGGTGCCGAGCGGGTAGGTGCGGCAGCCCCCCTTGCCGTCGCAGGTGCCGTCGAAGCCGCAGGTCGAGACGGGGCTCTGCGGGCAGACGGACGGCGTGCGGGGCGTGCCGCCCGCGGCGACGAACGAGCAGACGCCGGGCGCGGCGGGCGTGTTGCACGCCTTGCAGGTCTCGGTGCAGGCGCTGTTGCAGCAGACGCCGTCGACACAGAAGCCGCTGCCGCAGTCGGCGTCGCAGCCGCAGGCGGCGCCGTTGGCCTTGTGCGCGCCCCCGTCGCCGCAGGCCTCGGCGTCGCGCCCGCCGTCGGGCTTGCCGCCGACGGTCGTCCCGTGGCTGTGGCAGCCGGCGACGGCGGCCGCCGCCAGGACGGCGGACAGCAACAGGCACGCGCTCCGGCGCCCACGGCTCATGCCGCGATCAACGCGGCGCAAGCCAAGATATTCAGAAAATCCTCGCACCCAGCGCCACCATACCCCGGTTCGGCCGGGTCAGGTGGTGCCGTACATAGTAGAGCGCCTCTAGTGATAGAGGAAGACGATCTCGACGCGGTTGTTCTTGGCGCGCCCCGCCGCCGACTTGTTGTCGACGAAGGGGTCCTCGCCGCCGAGCCCGCTGACCATGAGCCGCTTGGTCTCCACGCCGCGCTCGGCCAGGGCCGTGTAGACCGCCTGGGCGCGGGCGGCCGAGATGGCGATGAGCTCCGAGGACTTGCCCCGGTTGTCGGTGTAGCCGACCACCTGCACCGGGTAGCTGGGGTACTTCTTCAGGAGGTTGGCGACCGCGTCCAGCGTGACGTCGTGCCCGGGCGCGATGTTCGGCTCGCGCTTGCTGAACAGCTCCGGCAGCACGATGACCAACCGCTGCAGATCGCCCCGCGGATCGATGCGGACCTTGGCGCCGGGGATGGAGGGGGCGTCGCGCACCAGCGCCTCGTTGCGCGCCTTGTTGGCGCTCGACTCTTCGGCCTTCTCGTAGAGCGGCTTGGCGGCGACGGCCGCCTGGTCGGCGCTCTTCTTGGCGTCGTCGGCGGCGGTCTGCGCGCCCGCGTAGTCCCCCTGCTTGAGGGCGGCCTGCGCCTTGGCGAGGAAGTCGCCGGCCGTGGCGTAGTCGGCCTGCGCGTACTGCATCGCCTCGACGGTGTCGGCGGTCCGCAGCGACAGCTGCGCCGCCGCGATCTTCTGCTCGGAGGCGAGCTGTTGCGAGAGCCGCTCCTGCTCGGCCTTGGCCTTCTGCTGCTCGGTCGACATCTCCTGCGAGAGCCGCTGCTTGTCGGCCTCGGCGCTCTTCTTGCCGTCGACGATCTTCTGGAGCAGCGCGACCTTCTCCTGCTCGCTGGCCAGGTCCTTGGAGAGGCCGGAGAGCTCCTCCTCGGCCTGCGACTCCTGGCCGGAGAGGGTCTGGATCTGCGCCTTGAGCTGATCCTGATCGTAGAGCGCGATGGCGGTCTTCAGCTTCACCTGCGCCATGAGGGCGTTGGTGCGCGACTCGTCGAGGTCGTTCGACTGCCACTCGTCGCGGGCCGAGGCGCCGCG
The DNA here is from genome assembly GCA_035546895.1 of Polyangia bacterium. Lineage (GTDB taxonomy): Bacteria > Myxococcota_A > Polyangia > Fen-1088 > Fen-1088 > JADGRB01. Next base: position 1,392 of record DASZVW010000789.1, on the reverse strand, counting down.
GCGGTCGGCCTCCGCCATCAGGTCGGGCGCCCGCTTGGCGACCTCCGGGAGCTTGGCCTGGTTGGTGGCGCGCAGGGTCTCGAGCGCCTCCAGTTCGCGCGGCTTGGGGGGCGTCGCGCACCCCGCCGCAGCGGCGAGGAGCGCGCCAGCGATGACGGCGGCGGCCCGGTTCACTGGGCCGCCTTCTCCAGCGCCTTCTTCTTGTCGGTGGTCTCCTGCAGCTGCTTGCGCGTGTGCGCGATCTTGTCCTTGAGCTGCTTGAGCGCCACCTCGCGCTTCTGCTCCTGGTCGCGCAGCTTGGAGACGGTGATCTGGGCGCGGATCAGGTCCTCTTGCTTGAGCGCCCGATCGAGCACCTCGCGCACCTGGTCGTATTCGTGCTTGGCGCGCAGCCCCCAGGCCTCGTCCAGCCAGGACCTGAGCCGCGCGATCTCGTCGGTCTCCGCCTTGAGCTCGTCGAGGCGCTCGAGGTCGGCGACCGACGCCTTCTGGGTGTCGATCTGCCGCTGGAGGTCGTCCTCTTCGCCTGCCCGCGCGGCGCCGCCGAACGGCCCCACGATGCCGCAGATACCGCCCCCGATCGCCAGCACCCCCAAAAGTCGTGTCGCGCGCGTCATCAAGCGGTCGGCCTCCTCGGTTTCGTCGTGGTCGAGCTTCGACGGATATCTGGGACGACCTTAAGCCTCGGATTCTCGAAGTTCAAGTGGTGCGGCGCAGCGGGCGGCGCCGGTCAGCGGACGCGGCCGGGCGGCGGGTGGAACATCCGGTGGACCGCCCAGTCGACGCCCAGCGAGACGAGGAGGCCGGCGGCGGTCCCGATCAGATCCCAGCCGAGATCGCGAAACGAGGCGTCGCCGTGTCCGTCGAGATCCCACAGCTCCTTGCCGGCGCCGGCGCCGATCGCCAGGGCGGCGCCGGCCGCCGCGCGCGCGGGCCGGCTCTCGGTGAGCATCGCCGCGTTGGCGTAGCCGACGACGGCCAGCGAGCCGGTCGCCGCGAAGTGCAGCGCCTTGTCGCGCCCGAACCAGGGATCGGCGTCGGCCGGATCGGCGCGCGCGAGGCCCGTCGCCGCCAGGCCGGTGGCGGCGGCGGCGAGGAAGGCGACGAGCGCGCACGCGGCTCGAATCGTGGGAGGTCGCCTGCCTCGGGGCCGCGGCACCCCGCGATGTTCGCATGGTGATAGTATGGCGGCGTGGAGAACGTGATCGAGGTTCGCTACGCGGGCGTGGTCGTGGGGCGCTCCACCAAGGTGCGCGACTGGGGCGCCTCGGGAGCGTTCATCGGCTTCGCCGAGCCGCTGCCGAGCGGGACCTCGCTGGTCCTCAAGGGGGACGGCGTCGAGCAGCCGGCGCGGGTCGTCGAGGTGATCGAGTCGGCCGACCCGGCGGTGGC